>JAACTI010000063.1 GCA_009993495.1 Deltaproteobacteria bacterium
CTGGGGGCGTTGTTTCTGCTCGCTCTGCGCCAGCAGCAGGGGGAGAATACGGAGCATACCCGGAACTTTACTCTGCTCAAAATAGGTCGGGGCCAGCGTGAGCAGCTTTTTCAGCAGGGCTTGATACTTTTCGTCGCTCAGATCGGTTTCCAATGCGACGATAATTTCCTGCAATTGCTTGGTCAGTGCGGTTTTTTCCGGTTCACGGTTAAGCTTTTCCAGCAGGCTCTGCGAGGACATCTTTGCGTTTTCATTCTTGGTGGCCGCAGACATTTGCTGACGTTTTTTGATGGCACTATCGAGGTTGTTTTCGTTCAGCCAGATGGAGCCAACCTGCTGTTCACTCAGGTATTGTGGCAGCCCCCCGCCTTGGTAGATTTCATCGGCAGGGGTATTCAGCCCCTCAATGAAAACCAAGAGTTCGTGTTGGGGAAGGTCGGTCAAAAAGAGCAGCTGGTTAATGCGTCGTTCCGCCATCATCAACGCCAGCTCGGGCAATGTCGCACTTTTTTCGCCGATTTTTTGCTGCTCAAAAAAGAACCCATGCTGTTTGACATGAATAACGGGAGGATTTGTGCTGCTCAACAGGGGCATGAAGGCTTGCATGGTTTCTTGCACAACAAGAAGCAGGCTGGGATGCCCCTGGGGATAAAACCGCTGCGCCTTAGTCAACCTGCTCAGACCGGTGAGGGCCTGTTCTATATGTAAAATCAACAGGTTATCTGACAAAGCAGGTCTCCGTAGTCGAATCGACAGGCACTTGGGGCCGGGCTTTCCTGTCTGGCTTGATTTCCCCCCGGGCAGGGTGTTTGGTGCTCGCTGATCAGAACTGAAAAACCAAGTTTAAAGATACCTTGAGAGGGGCGCAATGTAAACTGCTGCAGCAGATCTTATTTGCCCCTGGGCCTGGGCTATGTTACAGGAGATCCTGATGATATTTGTGGGGGGGGGTGGGTGGACTCAACTCAGGCTGAGAGGTTAAGCAATGGTTCTTGGTTTGACCGGAAATATTGCCAGCGGTAAAAGTTTGGTTGCTCGTCTGTTGGCCGTTCGGGGAGCCGAGGTTTTGAGCGCCGATGCCTTGGCACGTGAGGTGGTTGCCCCCGGCTCTGCGGTGTTGCTGCAACTGGTGCAGCAATTTGGAGACCAAATTCTTGACGCGCAACAGGCCCTCGATCGTGGGGCGCTGGCTGAGCGCGTCTTTGCCGATCCTCAAGCCCTTGCGGCTCTCAACCGCTTGACCCATCCGGCCATTGCCCGCCTGGCCGACGAGCGCCTGGCGGCGTTGCGTGCCGCTAACATCAAGCTGATCGTTTATGAAGCGCCCCTGCTCTTTGAAGCGGCGGCCGAAAAACGGGTCGATCAGGTTCTGGTTGTCACCATTGATCCCGTGATTCAGTTGCAGCGTTTGATGGCGCGTGATGGTTTTGGCCGTGATGACGCCCTGCGCCGGATTGGCAGCCAGATGCCGCAAGAGCAAAAAGCAGCGCGCGCCGATTATCTTATCGACAACTCTGGAAGCCTCGCCGATCTCGAAGCCGCCGTCAACCAGCTTTGGACGCGTCTGAACTGCAATTCTCTGGAATAATCCATCAGGCGAACCCGTCAGCAGCCGTTCATCGAAAGCGAGATTTAACCGTTTTTCACACTTTCAGCTTCAGAGTTTGTGGAGGCCCTGGAGGAAATCGCCAATCAGTTGGCAGGTTGTTTCCAGTTGAGGGTTCTCGTCCGTAGTCAGTACGTGAGGAACTTCGGGGCCGAGGAGGTGGAAATATTTTTCCCGGCTGCCCAGACGAGAAAACAGCTGCGCGGCGCTGCCGCGGGCGGTGGTCTGATCGCCCTCAGCGGCTATGACCAGGGTCGAGTTTTCAATCAAGGCCAGTTGCGGTAACAGTTGATCGCGCAAGCGCAGAATCTGGGCTATGCCTGCCAGTGGACGGTCGGCGTAGTAGTGCTGTGCCTGTTCAGGGGTGAGTTGTCGTCGCTGCCAGGGCTGGAAATATTTGAGCCAGCCCGTGTGTTCAGCCAGCCGGTGGGCTAACTTTATAAAGGGCGATAGCAGCACCAGGCGGTGGATGTTGCGTTTGCGACAGAGTAGCAGGCTCAAAAGGGCCCCGGTACTCTGGCCGACCAGGTCAATAGGTGCGCTTCCGTCAGCCAAAACTTCGTAGCCGTCTTCCAGGGATTGCAGCCAATCTTGCCAGCGGCAGTGACGCAAATCTTGCGGGCTGGTGCCATGTCCTTTGAGGCGAACACCTAAAACCCGCCAGCCCAAGGAGCACAGATGACCTGCCAGGATACGCATTTCTTCGGGGCTGGCGGAGAATCCGTGAACCAGTAACGCCGAGCGACCGTTAAACTGTGCGGGTTCAAGCAGGAAGGGTAGGGCACTTTGGTGGTGAACCCCTTCGCTTTTGGCCTGGCTGATCAGTTGGTTTATGTTGAGCATAGGGTCAACTGCCATCAAAATAATAAAGGGTTCCGTTGCCGAAACCCTTTAATTTCTGTGTTATTTGTATTCCCTGGTTAGGCCGGGTAGCCGAGGCGCGTTGAAAGTTCTTCGCCCGCACGTAAAATGAGGGGGATCAAGGTATTTTCCAGGCGGGCATCGTCCAACCGCATGCTTGGGCCGGAAATGCTCACCGCGCCGACGATGCGCCGGGTGTAGTCACGAATCGGAGCAGCAATGCAGCGCACCCCGGGGTCAAGCTCTTCGTTGTCGACGGCGTAACCTTGCTGTCGAATGAGTTCCAGCTCTGCTTTGATCATTGCAACCGTGGCCAGGGTGGTGGGAGTGTGCTGTACCAGATCCTGGGTTTCGAGGGTGGCGTCGAGCTCTTCTTCAGACATAAAAGCCAGATGCGCCTTGCCTGAGGCGGTACAGTAAGCGGGTAACCGCGAACCCACGCGCGAAACAACCCGAACCGTCAGGCTGGTTTCAACAACGTCGAGGTAAACAATGTGATTTTCCTTAAAAATGGCAACATAGGCCGTTTCATTGCATTCTTCAACAATGCGTTCCAGAATCGGCCGCGACTGCCGCAAGAGCCCCATTTGTTTAATGAAAGTCTGCCCCAATTCCAAAGCTTTGAGCCCCAGGCGGTAATTTTCGGTTGCCCGATTCTGTTCGATGTAGCCGCGTGACTCAAGAGTTGCCAGCAGTCGGAAAACATTATTTTTATGCAGCTTCAGGCGTTTGCTTAATTCTGTAACCCCAAGTTCATCAATATCATCATGAAACTGTTCAAGCAGATCAAGCGCGTGAGAAACAGCTTGTATAATATATTCAGACTTGTCTTTTTTGACCATGATTAGCCCCATTCTCCTGGATCATTTTGATTGTTTTAAAATTTTACAAAATTCGCGTGATTCTAAACCCGGTCATAGTGACTGTCAAGTTGTATACGCCGCAAAAGCAAGAAGAATCGTGCGATTTGGCGTCAGTGGGAATACTGTAGAATGCCGTTCTATTTTTGTCAATGCGGGCCTGTGTTTTTTGTGTCCTCAGGTTGACAGTCTGGCAGGGTATGATTAATGTATTGTCACGAATCCGCTTTAAGGGGAGAGCTATGCTGAATCTCAGTAAAAAAATCCTCGTGGCGATTGATGGCTCGCCACCCTCGGACAAGGCCGCTGAAGAAGCGGTGCGGTTGGCAGCCTCGACCAGCGATGGATATTTTCGCAGCAAGGTTTTTGCCGTTATTGTGCGTGCCGCCAAAGAAGATCCGGCCCTGAGGGATCTTTACCCCGAGCACCGCCAGCAGCTCGAAAGCTGGGCTCAGCGTGAGGAACGGATTTTTTACGTTGTTGACAAGGTGGCGCGGGATCTGGGGGTGAATGTCCAGCGGGAAATTTTATATGGCGAAGTTGAAGAGCAGTTGTTGCAATTTGCCGAACGTGAAAATTGTGAGCTGATTGTCATTGGTTCTTCAGGCAAAGGCCGCCTGCGCCGCGTTTTGCAAGGTTCGATTTCCATGCAGGTTGCGATGAAGGCGCGTTGTTCGGTTTACCTGGTGCGTTGAAAATGCGTTGTGCCGGTTATTCTCCTGTCTGCAACAAAGCAAGAGCGCGCGCCGCTTGGCGACGCAGCGCGGCGCGTTGATCCTGTAGGGCAAACAGCAGGAAGCCTTCGCCTGCTTCCAGACCCATTTCCCCCAGAGCGTTGATCGCCGCCAGGCTGACTTGTTCATTGTCACCGATCAAGCTGCCTAAAACCTTGGGCAGCCGCAAATCTTGAAATTGGCCCAAGGCGGTGGCAATGGCGGCGATAACCCCGGGTTCCGGGTCGTTAAGTGCCTTGACCAGGGCGCCCAGGGTTTTGGGGTGGTGCTTGTCTCCCAGAACGCTGGCTGCCGCAGCACGCAGATCGGGGTCTTCGGCCTTGAGGGCTTGTAACAGGGGCAGGTAAACCTGGTTCGACCGAATTTTGGCCAGGGCATAAGCTGCTGCGATGCGTGCGCGCCGATCATTTCCGGCGAGCAATTCAATCAGCTCAGGCAGAGACCGCAAGCCCTCAAGGCGATCCAGGCTGTCTGCGGCCGCTTCACGAACCTGCGGGTCTGGATCATGCAAAACCTGTTTCAGTGCCTTGATGCGATCTGTCAGCATAATCAGTTATGGGCTTTCACGGCAAAATGGCTAAAATGGAATTTCATCGTCATCATTGTAAACCGGATCAGAAAACTGTGCCGGGTCATTGGTGGCGGTTGAAGCTGCTGCCGGTTTCGGTTGTTGCGCCGGGCTGCTCTGGGGGCGAAAAGCCTGGTCTTCGGGGCGGTACTGGCTGTCACCGGAATCATTTTTGTTGCCGAGCATGTGCATTTGATCCATGACGATTTCCGTCATATAGCGCTTGTTGCCGTCACGATCGTCATAAGACCGCGTCTGGATTTTCCCTTCCAGGTAAATTTGCTTGCCTTTGTGCAGGTACTTGCCGCAAATTTCCGCCAATTGACGCCAGGCAACAATATTGTGCCATTCGGTTTTTTCCTGGCGATTGCCATCACGATCCTTATAGCGCTCGGTGGTGGCAAGACTGAAGTTTGCCACTGCTGCCCCCGCTGGCGTATAGCGCAGCTCAGGATCTTTGCCCAGGTTGCCCACCAGAATAACTTTATTTACCGACATGATCTTCTCCTTTATGTTGGGCAGACACTAAATATTTAACCTATCTCTTCAGCTCTGTATGCTGAAGAGTGACTATTTAACAAGCGTAAAATGTAGCGGATTGCGCAGACCGAGTAAACCACATAATTCACAAAATAGGTGAATGCGAGCGATGATGTGGTGAAAATATATTGACTAAAATGCTTAAATTTCAGTAGTCTAGGTTCTCTTCAAAAAAAGGTTCCTGTGGGTGTGTTGTGTTCGGCCATCTTTTCTCTGTGTTTCTTTCCGTGGACAATTCTGGAGATTATCGGCGCGATGAACCTCTTGCTGCTGCCGCACGGCAGGGAAGGGTCGTTAATTTGTGCTTGGTGAGGAGTAAAAAATAATGTCAGAGCCACAAGCTATCCCTGAAAATCGTCCCTTTGTCCGCCTTTTTCCCCTGGGTGGATTGGGCGAAATCGGCATGAATATGTTGGCGATCGAAAGTGAGGGTAAGCTTCTGCTTATTGATTGCGGTCTGATGTTCCCTGAAGCCTATATGATGGGCATAGATCTGGTGCTGCCCGAGGTTGCCTGGCTCGAAAAACGCCGGGACGATATTGTGGGGTTGGTGTTGACCCATGGTCACGAAGATCATATTGGCGCAGTGCCCTATTTGTGGCACAAACTTGGTCAGCCGCGGATTTATGCAACCTGCCTGACCCTGGGGCTTTTGTCTAACAAGCTCAAGGAATACGCCCTCGATTCTCACGTTGAGCTTGAAACCCTGGTGCCGCGACAGCCGGTTGTCCTCGGGCCCTTTAAGGTTGAACCCTTTCGCGTCGCCCACTCGATCGTGGATGGAGTGGGTTACGCCATTAAAACCGCCGCCGGGGTGCTGGTGCATACCGGCGATTTCAAGCTCGATCAGACGCCGGTCGATGGGCAGAAAACCGATCTGGCCCGCCTGGCCGAATTGGGCGAGCAGGGCGTGTTGTTGCTGCTGGCCGATTCGACCAATGTCGAAAATGAAGGTTATACCCTGTCGGAAAGCACTGTCGGCAAGGCCTTTGCCGAGATCCTGCCCATTTGCCCGCGCCGGGTGATCATCGCTACTTTTTCCTCCAACATTCACCGTATTCAGCAGGTGGCCGATGCGGCCAAAGCCAGTGGACGGCGGATGCTGGTCAATGGTCGCAGTATGGTTTCTAATATTGCCATTGCGCGCCAGCTGGGGTACCTGCAAATAGAGGATGAACAATTTGTCGAATTAAAAGAAATGCGCGAACTGCCCCCCGACCAGGTGCTGATTCTGACCACCGGCAGCCAGGGCGAACCCCTGAGTTCCCTTATGCGTATCGCCCTGGGCGATCACAAACAGATTCATGTGGAAGAGGGCGACCGGGTCATTCTGTCGTCAAAATTTATCCCCGGCAACGAAAAGGCCATTTCCGATTTGATCAACAATCTTTATCGTCGTGGGGCCGAAGTTTACTACGAAAAAACCAGCGAAATTCATGTTTCCGGTCATGCCAGTCGCGAAGAATTGAAACTGCTTCACAATCTGGTCAAGCCGCGGTATTTTGTACCGATTCATGGCGAGTATCGTCATCTGGTTAAACATCGTCAGCTCGCCCTTGAGCTGGGGTTGCCGCCGCAAAACAGCCTGGTGCTCAGCAATGGTGAGATTCTGAAGGTGAGTGACCAAGGTCTTGAGCGCGCGGGAAATTTTGAGCAGGGGCGGGTCTTTGTCGATGGCAAGGGGGTGGGGGATGTCGGGATTATCGAGCTGCGGGATCGGAGGCATCTGGCCAATCATGGGCTGGTGATTGCCATGCTGGCGGTTCATCAGGCCACCGGAGAGATTGTCTTCGGCCCCGAAATTTTTACCCGTGGGTTTATTCCTGAAGATGAGCAGTCGGGAGAGCAGTTGCTTGAAGAGGCACGTTACCAGTTGCGTGAATTTCTGGCGGAACAGAGTCTGGGCGCGATTGCCGACTGGGAAGAACTGCGGGTCAATCTGCGCAAAGTGCTGCGGCGCTTGTTTAATCGCAGTCTGGGGCGACGCCCCTTGATTCTGCCCCTGGTGCTGGAACTTTAATGGTGGTGTTAAAGCTCAGGAATTGATGGCTCCGTTTGCAAACAGGCGCAATTGTCTCGCGGCGCAGGCTTAAAATTAAAAGGAAGTCTAGATGTCAATTATTTACGCTATTTTTCTGGGTTTAATCCAGGGTCTCACGGAATTTTTGCCGGTCTCCTCTTCGGGCCACCTGGCGATTGCCCAGCATTTTTTGCCGGGCTTTTCCCAGCCGGGGTTGTTGTTCGATGTGCTGCTCCATGCCGCGACCATGGCGGCCGTTGTCCTTTACTTTCGCCGTGATCTTTTAGCCCTGCTGCGCGCTTGTTTGCCCGGTGGAAATAGCGTAGATCGGCGTTTGCTGCTGATGTTGGTGCTGGCTTCGGTGCCGACGGCGATCATCGGGTTGGCAATGAAAGATGCGGTGGAACAATTATTCGACAATATGCTGGTTGTCGGTGCCATGCTCCTTGTGACCGGTGTGCTTCTGACAATTGCTGGTCGCGTGCAAAAAATTGGTCGCCCCCTTGCCGCGCTGACCCGACGCGATGCCCTGCTGGTTGGTGTGGCCCAGGGGTTTGCGGTGCTGCCCGGAATTTCACGGTCTGGCGCCACTATCGGCTGTCTGCTCCTGCGCGGGATTGATGCCGCAGCGGCGGCGCGTTTCTCCTTCCTGCTGGCCTTGCCCGCGGTTGGTGGCGCGGCGCTGTTGCAACTGAAGGACTTAAATCAGGTGACAGCTGCCGAGATTCCCGCTTATCTGGCGGGTTCGCTGGTGGCTTTTATCAGCGGTATCTTGGCCATTCGGCTGTTGTTGGGGGTGTTGCAGCGGCGGCGTCTGGGGGTTTTCGCGCTCTATTGTCTGGTGCTTGGCACCCTGGTTATTGCCGCGTCATTATTCGTTCCAGGGGCATAACGGGAAACTTCTCAATGAATCAGCAGATTACCGATATCCCGAAAGAACGCTTGCTGCGTAAGGAAATGTTCGGCTTTGTCTGGCTGGCCGTCGGCGTTTTGCTGTTGCTGTGCCTTGGTACTTTCCATAATAACGATCCGTCCTTCAATAACAGCCTGCATCCGACAACAATTCGCAATTTCGGTGGAGTTTTCGGTGCCCATCTGGCGGATCTTCTCTATCAGATTTATGGCTTGACCGCCTGGCTCTTCCCCGCATTTTTTCTGTTTGTTGCCCTGCGGTGTCTCAAATTCCGTGAACTGCGCTTGCGCTGGCAGCGCTGTGGCGCATTTTTTATGCTGCAAATTTCTCTGTCGGGCCTGTTGGCTCTGCAACTGAGCCAGGTGGAACTCTTTGGTGCCCACATTGGTGAAGCTGGCGGCGCGGTGGGGCGGGTGCTGGTACGGCTGTTATCGACCTATCTGAATCTCAGCGGTGCCGCCGTGGTGCTGGTGGTCTTTTTTGTCGTATTTCTCATTGCTTCGACCCGCTTCAGTCTGGTGCTGTTTGTTGATGGTTTTTTAGAGCGCTTCGGGCGGCGAATTGAAAAGAACCGCGCGGCGCGTTTGGCCCGCAGCAAAAAAGTGCTGCGCCATGAAGCAGAGATACGGACACCGGTGATTGCTGCAAGCGAATCCCGTGCGTTGCCGGCTCCCCCACGCAAAGCGGCCAAAGGATCGAAAAAGAAAGACAAGCTCGACGACATCCAGGAAGCCTTCTCTTTTCTTGAGCCCGATGGCAGCTACCATCAGCCGCCACCTTCTCTGCTGGATCACGAAGGCGAAGCGGCGCTGCCCATCGATCGTGAAAGTCTGGCGATGGCCGCCCGGTTGCTGGAGCGCAAGCTGCTCGATTTCGGGGTCGAGGGCGAAGTTGTCGAAGTCAAGCCCGGCCCGGTGGTCACCATGTACGAATTTTGTCCGGCTGCTGGCGTCAAGGTCAATAAAATTGCCAATCTGCAAGATGATCTGGCCATGGCGATGCAGGCGGTTTCCATCCGCATCGTCGCGCCAATTCCTGGTCGCGGCGTCGTCGGCATCGAAATCCCCAATAAAGACCGTCAGATTGTTTATCTGAAGGACATCATCGATTCAGAAGATTTTCGTCGCAATGGCGGCAAGTTGCCCATGGCCCTGGGCAAGGATATCTTTGGCCAGATTGTGGTTTCCGACCTTGCCCGCATGCCGCATTTGCTCGTCGCCGGCTCCACCGGCAGCGGCAAATCGGTTTCAATTAACACTATCGTGCTGTCACTGCTCTATCGCGCCGCCCCGGAAGATGTGCGGCTGATTATGGTCGATCCGAAAATGTTGGAACTCTCCATTTATGAAGGGATTCCGCACCTGTTGTTGCCGGTAGTAACCGACCCCAAAAAAGCCAACCTGGCCCTCAGTTGGGCGGTGCGCGAAATGGAACGGCGTTATCAGTTGATGGCCGACAAGGGGGTGCGCAATGTCGAGGGTTATAATCGTAAGCTGGTCAAAGAAGCCAAGGAGGCCCAAGATTTAACCGCCAAATTGCAACACGAAGAACCTCTGGTCTTGAGTGAAGAGGATATCCTCACGGCCGAAACCGAGCTGGAAACGGTAGTCACGCCGGAGGTTGAGCTTGAGCACGGTCATTTGCCCTATATTGTCATTATCGTTGACGAACTCGCCGATTTGATGATGGTCGCCGGGCGCGATATCGAAGAATCCATCGCCCGTTTGGCGCAGATGGCGCGGGCCGCCGGTATTCATTTGATTCTCGCTACCCAGCGCCCCAGTGTCGATGTCATTACCGGTCTGATCAAAGCCAACTTTCCGACTCGGATCTCATTTAAGGTGTTTTCACGCACCGATTCGCGCACCATCCTCGATTCCATGGGGGCGGAAACCCTGCTGGGAATGGGCGATATGCTCTTTCTGCCGCCCGGTGTCGGTTATTTGCAGCGGGTGCATGGCGCCTTTGTTTCAGAGCTTGAAGTGCAACGCGTGGTGGAATTTCTCGCCAAACAGGGCAAACCCGATTACGACAAGTCGATTCTCACCGCCCCGCCTGCCGACAAGGGTGGCGAGGGTGACGAGGATGAAGGTTACGATGAGCACTGGGATCAGGCGGTGCGCATTGTTTCAGAAACCCGCCAGGCTTCGATCTCGATGTTGCAGCGCCGTCTGCGGGTCGGCTACAATCGTGCCGCGCGTATGATCGAAAAAATGGAAACTGAAGGTATTGTCGGCCCCTCCGATGGCAGCGGCAAAGCCCGTGAAGTCTTGATCGGGCGTATTGAGTAGAGCCTTTGCAACCCCACGGGGTAGGGAACTCCCTGATGAATAGCAATCTTCCGCTGGCGCCCACTTGAATGTGGGAGCGGCTTTCAGCCGCGATTAATTATCCCCACAACTTCAAACTTTCGCCCCCATTGGGGTGATGATTGGAGAGATTGATCGTGGCTAGAAAGCCACTCCCACAGAAAGCGACACCCACAACAGCAGGTTCATCTGCTTCCTGTGGATTGTGGAGTAGCCTGGTAATCGTCTGTGGATGTTGTTTTCTGCTCAATTGCAGGGTGCATTCTATTTTGTTGGTTAACCGATATCCCCGTCGCGCATATTCGGCGTGCAGAAAGTTAAGGTCAGAGCGGGCGTTGTGCGCAATCAGGGGCAGGTGGCCGACAAATTGCTGAAAGGCGCGAAAAACCAGCGCGGGTTGTGGCTGACCGCACAGCATCTGTGCACTGATGCCGTGAACGGCTTGCGCGTAAGGCGAAATGGTCACATCGGCGTCGATCAGACTGCTGAATTCGTCAACGATGTCGTTTTCGTTACTTTCACCGCGCCGATTTCGATAATCCGATCGTTGCCCTGCGGCCAAAGACCGCTGGTTTCGGTGTCGAATACAACCCACATATTTTTTCGTCCCTCGCTTTTTTGCTTTGTTCTTCACCCTATCCCTCCACTGTGTCAGAAAAGTATACAAACAAAAAACCGCAGGCCATCTTTTTTCGGATGGCTGCGGCTTGAGAGTTTTTCTGGTGTGGGCTGAGCTCTGTCATTTGCCCCGCCGTTGGTTGTTCTGCCAAGCGCAACGCTAGGGGGGTTGGGCTGGGTTGTCAAAAAGGAGGAAGGACGGTCTTGATTGCATTCACCGCTTGGGCCTCGGTGGGTTGAATCTCCTTGCGTAATTCTGATACGCCGGCAAGCGTGGTGTTGTCAGTGGATGGAACCTGTGAGCG
>JAACTI010000355.1 GCA_009993495.1 Deltaproteobacteria bacterium
GCCAGGAGGAAAAATCGTCTTTGTAACTGTCGTAGGCGCTGCACAGAATCACCGGTAGATCCTTGTGCGCCTTGACCATCTTTTGCAGGGCATCGAGGCCGTTTTCCTGCTGAAGTTGAATATCCAGCACCACCAGATCAATATCGCCCCCGGCCAGAAAGTGTGTAGCTTCGGGGCTGTCGGCCGCAGTGACCACCTGGTAGCCTTCTTCTGTCAGCTCATCGCGGTAAAGCAGGCGTAAGCCCGGTTCGTCATCCACAATCAGAATTTTTGCCATGGGGCCTCCGTTGGCAGCGGTCGCAAAAGGGCGCAGATGCCCCAATATAACAGGTATCACCGGTGGTGCAAGGCGTATGTCGCAGGCAGACCACCAGGAACGGGATTTCGTCCTTGCCCGCCAGCACGCTTGTTGGCATAGTGAGGCCCATGCGACGCAAAGCCTTTAACTTGTATTCAACCCACCTTAAAACCCATTTTGGTGGCCGGGTGCATAAAATTTCCATTGATGCCGGTTTCGGTTGCCCCAATCGCGCGGGCGGACGCACGGGCCATGGCTGCCTCTTCTGCGAGCCGGGTGGTTCGGCGGCCGTTGGCATTGAGCGCCACCAACCCATTCGGGTGCAGATCGAACAGGCCACCGCCCTGATGCGGCGCAAATACCGGGCAAAATGGTTCATTGCCTACTTTCAACCTTACTCCAACACCTTTGCCCCGGTTGCAAGGCTCAAGCGTTGTTACGACGAAGCGTTGGCGGTTGAAGATGTCATCGGCCTGGCCGTCGGCACCCGTCCCGATTGCCTGAGCCCGGCAAAATTCGCGCTGCTGGCCGATTATGCCCAGCGCACCTATTTCTGGCTGGAACTTGGCTTGCAAACCATTCACAATCGCAGTCTCGACTACCTTAAGCGTGGCCACGACTACTCGTGTTTTCTCGACGCCTATCAGCAAGCCAAGGCCCATGGTTTGAAGGTTTGCGTCCACCTGATTCTCGGCCTGCCGGGTGAAAGCCATGCTGATGTCATGGCGACCGCCGATGAAATGGCGCGCCTGGGGGTCGACGGGGTCAAGCTGCATCTGCTGCACGTTCTGGAAGGAACCCCCCTGGGAGAACGGTACAAACAGGGCGAGGTGCCCATGCTCAGTCGAGACGCTTATGTCGCAATGGCGGTAGATTTCATCGAGCGCCTGCCGCCGCGAACCCTCATCCAGCGCCTGACCGGCGATGGCCCGCGTCACCTTCTGCTGGCCCCCTTGTGGTCGATGAATAAATGGGAAATTCTCAACGCCATTGATGACGAGCTGGAGCGCCGCGGCTCGATGCAGGGTTCAAAATATCGCCCGACCGGTTTATGGTAAGTTCGAAAGCTTCCTTATTTTCGCGGAGATTTTTTATGAATCACGCTAAAAAATATCTCGTGATTGGCGTCGCCTCACTGCTCGGCTTGATGCTGCTGTCGATGCTGATTGTGCCTTGGCAACTTAAGCGGCAGGCTGTCAGCTGGGTTGAAAAGAACACCCGCCGCAGTTTGAGTCTGGAAAAGGTTTTTTTTAATCCCTTCACCCTGACGGTGGAAATTCATCAGGCAACCCTGAGCGAACCCGACGTAACAACCGCCTTTGTCAGTTTTGACACCTTGATTGTCTCCGCCAGTAGCTGGTCTCTGATGCAGTTGGCCGTGATTCTCGATCAGGTTGAGATCGACGCGCTCTTTGTCAACCTGGAACTCAATGACCGGCAGGAATTCAACTTTGCCGATTTGCTGCACCTGGCCGACACTGAGCCTGCCGCCGCGGTTGCTCAACCGGCAGAACCCTTACATTTTTCTTTCAACAATATTGTGTTGCGTGGCGGGGGCATGGATTTCAGCGACCAGACATCGGGCAAAAAAATTCACCACCAGGTGCGCGAACTTGAACTGAGCATTCCCTTCATCGGCAATATCCCCTACCTGGCCGAAAAATATGTTCGGCCCCAGCTGCATTTGCTCCTGAATGGTGCGGAAGTGAATGCCGAAGGCCAGCTCAAACCCTTTGCCGATTCCCTGGAAACCAGCCTGTCACTCATGCTTGATGGCGTGGATCTGGCCTTTTATGCCGCGCGTTTGCCTTTTGCGCTGCCCGTAGAAGTCCGTTCGGGAGTCCTCGACAGCCAGATTGATTTCGCCTATCGGGTTTCGGCCCAGGATCATCCCCGCCTGCTGCTTGGCGGCGACCTTGCTCTGACAGATGTCGATTTGCGTGAAATTGGCGGCGGTAAGCTGTTACGCATTCCCACTTTGATTGTCGATCTCGATTGGGCCGATCTGACGAAGCAAGATTTTAACCTGCGCCGCCTCGATATCTATCAGCCCCAGCTCTGGGTTGATCGCGC
>JAACTI010000356.1 GCA_009993495.1 Deltaproteobacteria bacterium
AACCCGCCGTCCCTCAGCTTTAGCCCTATTTACGGCCTGCGCTGTGCCTGGGGGAATGTCGTAAGTTTCAGCGTGCATCCGATGCTCGCGTATAGTGTCAACCCGCACGGGCAGAAAAGTTCCAAGCCCAACGTGCAAGGTTAAACTGACAATCTCAACCCCCTGGCCGCGCAGCTGTGCGAAAATCTCTTCCGTAAAATGCAGGCCCGCCGTCGGTGCCGCCAGGGCGCCAGGGTGACGAGCAAAAACCGTCTGATAACGTTCCCGATCAGCCAGAGTATCGGCGCGCCGAATATAGGGCGGCAGGGGCAAATGCCCCACCTGATCGAGCAGCGCTTCGAAATCTCCCTCGTAATTGAAGCGGACGCGAATGTGCTCTTGAGCTTCGCCTTCAAGCACCTGGGCAGTCAATCCGCCCGGGAAATTCAAGCGCCCCCCCACCCGTAACGGACGCGAACTCCGCCGCAGACAGAACCAGTCTTCGGCAATCCCCGCCAGGCGGCGCAAGAGTAAGAGTTCGACCTGTCCGCCGGATTCCTTGTGGCCCAAGAGTCGCGCTGGACGCACCCGCGTATCGTTGATCACCAGGAGATCCCCGGCAGAAAAATAATCGGCGATGTCTCGAAACCGACCCGTCGAAATTTTTGCCAGCCGTGAATCAACGTGCATCAGTCGCGAAGCCTCGCGGGTCGCGGCAGGATGTTGAGCGATCAATTCAGGCGGCAGCAGATAATCAAAATCGGACAGGCGCATCGGGTTCCTAAAAATGCCGAGCCCGAACACCGGGCAAATCAGCCCCAGAGAAGACCACAACCACTCACCAAAGTCAACAGAATCCGGCAGCGACTTTGGCCCCCAAGGTCAAAAGGACAGGGAGCGAAAGCAACCCGCGCAGACACACCAAGGGCAGGGTGATAGCAGGCCAGTCTCCCCGTGAAAGAGCTGGCAACTAATTTGCATTAGTAGCCATAGGACGGTCAGAAAACAGCGCGCACCGGCAAGCAGCACCTGGTCTGGCTGTCCCTGAATGGCGGTCGATCCTGCAACCACAGCTCTTTGGCCAGCGTAAACCTGTAAATGGCATAAAATCACTTTGCTGGTTCCGGCTTTTCACGCCCCCGACCAGTCTTACAACGGAAGACCCTGGCGAATCGTGGAAGAATGAATTCACTGAAAATCAAAATTTTGGGTCTCACCCTGGGCATCACCGTTGCCGCCGTGCTGCTGGCCACCTGGCATAATCTGCGCACGCAAACGGCAATGATCGAGCGCATCGCGGCTCACGACAGCCTCCTGCTCTCCAAAACCATCCGCAACAGCGTCCGCACGGCCATGGCCGTTGGCCGGAATGCCGATGTTGCTGAGATTCTCTATGACATTGCCGACAAAGACACCATTTCTCAGATCAAACTCATCAGCCCCGGCGGCAAGGTTCTGATTTCAACCGAGGCTGATGAAGTGGGCCACCTGGTTGAATCCAGCGACCTCAGCACCTACCGCCAAGGGCCACAAGGATTTTCCTTCAGCACCAGAGGCTCGAACAGCTTCATCTCGACCCTGCCGATTTTCAACGAAGAGGCTTGTTACCGTTGCCACGATTCGCAGGAAAAAATTCTTGGAGTTCTGGCGATTCACCTGTCCCTCGCCGGGATTGAATCTTTACAGCAAAAAGGGCGCGAAGCCAATCTGGTCTCTTCGGCCTCACTGATAGGAATTCTGGTTTTTTCCCTGAGTTTTTTCATTCTCTACTATGTTGACACCCCCATTCGCCAAATGGTTGAGGCCATGACCCGCCTCGAAAACGGCGAATTCGAGCAGGCTAAGACAGCGATCGTCAGCTCACGCGAAATGGCGACCCTTTCAAGCAAATTTAACAGCATGGTTTTTCGCCTGCAATCCCTCATGAATTCCACCATTTTCCAGGAACGTGAATCGGCAGTTCACCGGGAAAAAATCGCCCACCAGTCCCAGATCGAAACCATGAGCATGACCCTCGAAGATCGCCTGCGTGAAATTGAATATCTGAATATCAGCCTCGAAGAACGCATTGAGGAGGTCGAGGAAGCCAACTTCCGTATCGCCGACCTTGCCAGCGATCTTGAAGATCGCAATACCAACCTGGCCAGCGCAGTTCAACGCCTATCAGCCCTTTACAAAATGGGCTTGGCGGTCAACTCGACTATGGATCTCAACCAACTGTTCAATCTGCTGCTGCACAAGGCCACGCGCACACTGAATGCCGGCATCGGCTATCTGCTGCTCCTCGACAATGCATCAAAAACCTTGCGCATCGGCGATGTTCTCGGCTTGCAGTCGGCGGATTTTGACCGCTCGATGGTGATTAACTTGGTTCAGGGTGGCGTATCCAACTGGGTC
>JAACTI010000357.1 GCA_009993495.1 Deltaproteobacteria bacterium
AAGCCGAGAAAGTCGAACGTCTCGGGTTTTCCCTCGCCTCTCTCCTTGCGGTTCGAGGCGGCAAACCGGCCAAACTCGATGAGCCGAGTCTTGTCGGGATGCAGCTCCAGTCCGAATCCGGCCAGGCGTTCGGCCAGTTCGATCCGGAACAGTCGCGCATCGGATTGGTATTGGAATCCCATGACGAAGTCGTCGCAATAGCGCACGATGTAGACTTCGCCGCGTGCCCGGTGTTTTCGCCACCGGTTCACCCACAGGTCCAGAACGTAGTGCAGGTAGATGTTCGCCAGCAGCGGCGATATCACTGCGCCTTGCGGTGTCCCCACCACCGTTTTGGACCACTGTCCGTCCTCGGAGACTCCAGCCCGCAGAAATTTGCGGATCAGTCGGAGCATCCTTGGATCGGCGACGCGGTGCCCCACGAACTTCATCAGCCAGTCGTGGTCGAGGTTGTCGAAGAAACCTCGTATGTCCGCGTCCAGAACCCAGCTCACCTTCCGCTGCGTGATCGCGACATAGATTGCGTCCAGGGCATGGTGCTGGCTTCGGCCGGGCCGTGAGCCGTAACTGAAACCGAGGAAGTCTTCTTCGTAAATCGGCTGAAGAACTTCCACCAGCGCTTGCTGAACGAGCTTGTCTTCCAAGGCGGCTATCCCGATGGGGCGTTGTCTTCCATCCCCTTTGGGGATCCAGATCCGTTTGCTCGGTCTGGCTCGGTAGGTGCCGCCATGAAGGCGATCATGGAGTATGACGAGGCGTTCTGTTAAACCCTCGCCGTACTCCTCCCAGGTGACTTCGTCGACGCCGCTGGCGGCTTTGGGGTTGAGTGCCCGATAGGCCCCCTCCAGCCGTTCGACGCTGACGTGGTGCAGCAGATTGGTGAAACGCAAGTTCTTGTCCCGTTTCGCTGCTTCTCGCACCCTGTCCAGACCGCTCGACGCTGCTTCCGATCTCTGGGTATCGGTCACGGTCGACTGAACAGGATTCCCCTTGGCCGGAGACCTTCTCTCCACAAACTCCGCCGGTGGTTGGCCGGTTTGCTCTGGTTGTGCACCTTTGTTCGTTTGCTTCATCGATACTACGTCTCCGTCCGACTTCCGAGGATCGTACACGTCGGGCGTTCGGCATTCGCCTGCCCCGACCGGACCGACCGCTGGATGACGGTCGGCCAACCCCCGGATCTCCCGGTTTCCGTGCATGGAGCTTGCGTACATGCCCTGGTTCTCTGACTCCGCGGGTCCGGGGTCGTCACTTGCGATAGCGCGACACCCCGTGCTGCCTTCCCCACCGTTGTACAAGGTCGGCGACCCGAAGGGGTGATTTCGGAGCTCAATAGCCCGGCCTGCACGCCCCCTGTCAACGCTTCGCTGCCCCCTTACGGGAAGCCAACGCATGACTCGGGGTCATGACTGGTCGCTAGCCTTTGCCATGTAGGGACTTTCACCCTTTACTCCATGCCGGCTTTTACCGGCGCTTTCACAACGTCCCCCTGTCACTCCTATCAATGCCGACTATCTTCAGGAATGGAGTAATGGTCTCGGAAGATGCTCTTTGGTAAGCTCTTCTTTGCAGTTGCTCCATTTCTAAACAAGCTCAAAGGGGTCAGAAGATTTGCATTATCTCAAAAACAAGGGCTATACGTAAGCCTACAACCGTTTAACCTTGCCAATACTAACCTTTCCCGGTGCCGCAACGGGAGTTCAAGCAACCTCACAGTAGCAGTCCAACCTCGCTGGTAGTAATAAAATTAAAGCTGTATATCTTTAAAGAAATGGTGTATTATATACTGGTACATTTTTTTAAAGGAGGATCTGATATGCAGAGAAATACTAGTGTAACTTTAGGTGATCATTTTTCGAATTTTATCAAATCGAAAATTTCTCAAGGGCGCTTTGATAATACAAGCGAAGCTGTTCGCGCAGGTTTGCGTCTTTTGGAGGTTGAGGAAACCAAACTGGAAGCGTTACGAGCCAAACTGGCCGAAGGTGAAGCACAGCTTGATAAAGGGCAAGGGATTGATGGTCAATCCTTTATGGATGAGTTGATTGGCTGATATGACCTATATTCTTTCGCCCAATGCGCAAGAAAGCTTGCGTAACATTAAAGCCTATTCACTTGAACAATTCGGTAAAGAACAGACTATCTCGTATTTAAAGCTGATTGAGAGAAAGCTACAGATGATCGCAGAAGGTCCCGATATAGGTCGGAAACGTGAAGAGATCAAAAAAGGCTCCTTAAGTTTTTTGGCCGGATCGCATGTCATTTTTTATCGCAAAGCTAGAAAACACGTCGATATTATCGACATACTGCATCAAAGCATGGACCCATACCAACACTTGGAGATATAAAACTATTCTCCCCTGTCAGATTTTAAAAATTAACATCAACCACAGACATGCTATAATCTGCGGAACCACAAGGGGACGCAGTTAATTTAGTTGACTTAATCGTTTCCCCATGCTAATTTCCCCTCCATGCCAAGAACAGCCCGTATTGATATCCCCGGTCTTCTCCAGCATGTAATGGTGCGTGGCATCGAAAAGCGCGATATTTTTCTTGATAACGACGACAAAGCACTGTTTGTTGAACGCTTGTCCACGCTGCTGATCGCGACCGGGACTGAATGCCTTGCCTGGGCGCTTCTCTCCAACCACTTCCATTTACTTCTTCGTCCCCAGTCGACCAAGCTTGCCACTTTCATGCGGCGCTTGCTGACAGGCTATGCCGTGGTCTTCAATCGTCGCCATGG
>JAACTI010000349.1 GCA_009993495.1 Deltaproteobacteria bacterium
TGATTTTTGCCTGGTTGTGGAGTTATTTTTCCCTCAGCAAAAATGCCCGTCTGATTACCGGTCAGTCTAAAATGCAACTGAAAAAAGTCCTGAGCGACAGGGAAACCAGTCGTAAGGGGAAGACAAATCTTTAATCAGCTTTTCAGCCAGTATCGAATTTCTTCCTCAACCTGATCGGAATCGCCGATGTTCAGTTCGAGCAAACGCCGCAAGTGAGCAATGGTCGTGGTGTCCTGAGTGGTAAAGCGAAATCCGTATTCGTTTTTTTCGCAATGAACCAGCTCGGCACCAAAATCAAGGCTGATATCAGAAGAAGGGAGCAGGATCCGCAGTTCGCACGCTGCCCCCAGGGGTAAAGGCAAGCTCTGAGCCGGGCTGTGGCAAAGGGCGCCGCGCAAGGCAACATCCATCAAGGTGCAAGAGTAGATCTGCCCGGCAATAATCACCTGCGCCTCAGTTGCAAAGGAAATGCGTTTGAAATGGCGATGCTGTGTCATAGCGTGAATCCTCTGGCTGTTTTTTTTGGTTTAATTGGCGGTTGAATAAAGTATATCAGACAAACTCCATTAAAAAGATCTGCGCACCACTTTTCATGGACACGGCGCTTATTTATGCTCCCTGAATTTGCGCAGAAAAATTTTGGATCGACAACCCACAACAAAACAGGAGGTGCATGATGCGCTGCCACGAAGTGGATTACACAATTGTTGGTGATGATATGCAAATGGTGCTGGTTGAGCTGGATCCCGGCGAAACCGTGGTCGCCGAAGCAGGTGCGATGAACTATCTCGAACAGGATATTCAGTTTGAAGCGCGCATGGGGGACGGTTCCCAGGCCGATCAGGGATTCATGGGCAAACTCTTCAGTGCAGGCAAGCGCGCCATCAGCGGAGAATCCCTGTTCATGACCCATTTCACCAACCAGGGACACGTCAAACGCCATGTGGCTTTTGCGGCCCCCTACCCGGGCAAAATCATCCCTCTCGATCTGAACAAACAGGGTGGCGAAATCTTATGTCAGAAAGATGCATTTCTGTGCGCAGCCTTGGGTACGCGCCTGGACATTGCTTTTCAACGCCGCCTTGGCACCGGTTTTTTTGGTGGGGAAGGTTTTATTTTACAACGGTTGCAGGGTGACGGCATGGCCTTTATCCACGCCAGCGGCACCATTATCGAGCGTCAACTGCAAGGGGAAACCCTGCGGGTTGATACCGGCTGTCTGGTCGCCTTCGAACCAGGAGTCGACTACAACATTGAACGCGCCGGCAACCTCAAAAGTATGTTTTTCGGCGGTGAAGGCTTATTCCTCGCCACCCTGAGTGGCCACGGCAAAGTCTGGATTCAAAGCTTGCCCTTCAGCCGTCTGGCGGACAGAATATTATCCCACGCGCCCAAAGCCGGGGGTTCGGAGCGCGGCGAAGGATCCGTCCTCGGCGGCATCGGCAGATTGCTCGACGGCAACTGAAGCACCCCAGGCAGACGGATAATCCTCAGGTGCCCGAACCTTCCTGCTGCGCTCAAAAAAAAGGCCACAGCAAGTTCATGATCTGTTCATGCGTGAGAAGCTTGCCCTTTGAACATCGGCGGTGCGGCGTTCAAAAAAGTGCCCGCTGAACCTTATTTTTCTTCAGGCGCAACCGACCGCTATGCTCTACCGAGGTCAAATCGGCCAGGGTGATGCCGCTTTCTTGCAGGGCGGCATGCAGGCGTCCCGGTCCCTTACCGTAATAATCGCAAAAGCTGAAAACCAGGCGCCGGGTTGCCCCCGCCAGCCGGGAGGCAAGCCGTTCGCACTGTTCCAGATGCCAGCTTAGCGGGGTTGCGCTGGTGAGTATCACCGGTTCATAGTGCCACACCACCCGTTGTGGCCCCATGCGTTCGGCGAGGCGCAGAAAAAGTCTCAATCCGCGCTTCCAGGGCGGGAACGCGCGGCTCAAAAATACGGTCATAGGGGTTGAGGGTGAACTGAACATAAGAGTTCAGGCCACGTTCGTCCAGTTCATCCAAATGTAGCAACAAGGGCTGCGGATTTTTGGTCCAGAAGCAGAGGGCATCCACAGGCTCGGCCTTGAGGCGGAAGGCCGAAATCTGGTGGGCATTAAAGGGGTTAACCCGGTAAAAGAATCCGGTGCGGATGCGGTTCATCGGCCAGTCGCAGTAACAAGCCGGAATGTCCGTGCGTCTGCTGGCGGAAATGATCATGGGCTACCTCTTTAAGGACTAACCGGTGATATGTCATCTTAGAGCGGAGGATCAATCCCTCCTCGCCAGTGAGCGATCAAAAAAACATTATCGACAGCAAGAGTTTTCCCATGAATTGCTCGACAAAAGTACCGAAAAACGTTAATTTGCCTCACCAATTCATCCAGAGCAAGGGTCATGCTT
>JAACTI010000350.1 GCA_009993495.1 Deltaproteobacteria bacterium
TGGGAGCGGCTTTCAGCCGCGAAAATCGCACAGATGATGGGCGAGGTTATGCTTTTCTTCGCGCCTGATGGGGCGTGACCTTGGGTTGCGGGGTGGCAGGGTGTTACTTTTACGGTGACGGGTTGTGGCGGTTCAGTCAAGGATTGGGCGACAGGTCGCTGATTTACGCTGGAGCATTAGGCTTTTTGGGGATTATGTGTTTTAATTACGGGTATATGCCTTAATCGAGGTTTAGAAGGTTCAGCAATTCCCGGACAACCCTCAAATCCGCTAAAACAGGGATTTGGCCTTCGTAAACATCAGGCGTTTATCTTCGCCTTATTTTCCTTCCCCCTGCTTGGGATGTCGTTCCATAGACGGGTGCGCAGGAGGGGAACTCCAATCCGGTGATTTTTTCTAACCTCTTGAATGTAATGTAAAATACTAAATTCGCAGCTTTTTCCGCTTACGAGGGTGTTTGTTTCGTTCGCTTGGGCCGATTATAAATAACTATGTTATCGATTATCTCCTTTTACATCTTCCTGACCTCCCTGTTTTTGTGCACTATCTTGGTGCCGTTTGTCGCACGACTGTCGGTTCGGATCGGCGGTCTTGATACGCCCGATGAACGTAAAATTCATACCCAGATTGTTCCCCGCTTGGGCGGCATTGCTATTTTCGCCGCGTTGATATTCACCATTATCTTTTTTTGCGACATTGACCAGCAGCTGAAAGGTTTGTTGTCTGGGGCGATAATCATTTTTCTGACCGGTCTGGCCGATGATCTGAGCGGTCTGACCCCGCGCCAGAAGTTCGCCGGTGAGTTTCTGGCGGCGGGGCTGGCGGTTTTCATGGGCGGCATCGTGGTGCGGCATCTTGGCAACCCTTTTGGCCTCGGCACGATTGAACTGGGTCTGCTGTCGACACCTTTTACGATTCTTGGCATTGTTGGTTTGATCAACGCGATTAACCTGCTCGATGGCTTAGATGGCTTGGCTGGGGGCGTGTGTTCAATTGCCTGTATCTCGTTTGCGATACTCTCCTACCTGTCTGGCAATTTAGTGTTGTTTTCGTTGACGCTGGCCCTGCTGGGGGCGTTGCTCGGTTTTTTGCGCTACAACAGTTTTCCTGCCACTATTTTTATGGGCGACAGCGGTAGCTTGTTGCTGGGCTACTGTATGGGGTGCTTCTCGGTCATGCTGGCCAGCGGCGGCGCGCTGCCGGTTTCGCCGTATGTTCCTCTGCTGGTGCTGGGGGTGCCGATTCTGGATACCCTGGTGGTGATGGTCAACCGCAAACTTCATGGCAAACATCTGTTCCTGCCGGACAGAACTCATCTGCATCACCGTTTGCTTGACCTGGAGATTGGTCATAAATTTACGGTGCTGATTGTTTTTGGAATAACCTATCTGCTGAACATGGTTGCCATATTTGGGTGCAACCTCAATGCCGACAGCAGCCTGTCCTTGAGCGACAGCCACCTGCTGCTGCTGCTGCTGGTGAGCGCTGCGTTGATGTACGGCATTGTGTATTACTTGTCATTAGGGGGGGGGCGCAGTTTGGGCAACTGGCTCCTCTTTTCAGATGTCAGTTACCGAAATCTGCTGCGCGGAACTGTTCATCTGTCTTCGGTGATCAAGGTTCTGCTGGCAGCAATTCTGCTGCTGCCAGTTATGTTGACACAGACCGATGATGCGGCTTTCTTGGTCGTACCAATAGTGCTGCTGCTGCTTTCAATTATTGTGGTTCTGACACGGTGGAGCTGGAATCATCTGCTGCTGCAGGCGTTTTTATATGGTTTTTCTGTTTTGCTGATTTTTGCTCTGGAAAATTTTGGCCGCGGTGCGGCGCTGCTGGGCGTGCCGCTTCTGACGATTTCTGATGTTCTGTTTGTTATGCTGCTGATAGCCGAAGGGATAAAGATCTTGATACGCAAGCGCACTTCGTTTCTGATTTTTTCACCTTTCGAGTATCTGATTATGCTTATTGTTTTGACTGTTCCCCTGTTGCCTGAGGCTGTGGTTGAACCATACAACCTGCTGATGGTGGCCGCCAAGTCGGTGGTTATGTTTGTGGGTTTCAAACTGGTGTTGGTGCGCCAGGTTAAGCGTAATCGCAAATTCATTTTGGCAATTATGCTCTCAATGCTGGTTATGGTGGTGTTTTTTCTGTGGCTACCTGTGCTGACAAGAGTGTAAGGCTTCCAACAATGGTGGGGGGGACGCTCTTAAATAATTCACTAAAACAGAGCAAAGCAAAATCAAGACCGCGGGGTAAATCTTTAAAAAACCCCACTTTAGGCTTTATTAGCCGC
>JAACTI010000351.1 GCA_009993495.1 Deltaproteobacteria bacterium
ATCGCCAATGCCGGGGAAGATTCGGTCTCGAAGATCGACACCGACTTGAATTGCGAAATCGCCCGGTATAAAACCTGGTACGGGACCTCGACCCATGGCGCCTGGAGTGGTCCGGCCCCATCGCGGACCGCCGTGGATATCGAGGGCAACATCTATGTGGCCAACCGTCATTTTGACGGTCGTCCCGCCCAGGTCATGAAAATTCTGGCCGAAGGCGGCATTGATCGCAATGGCAACGGGGTGATCGACACCTCGTTCGACGCGAACAACGACTGCAAGATCGCCGCCTCGGAAATGATTCCCCTGGTCGACAGCAACAGTAACGGCAAACTCGACGAAAGTGAGTTGCTCGACGAGCGCGTCGCCTGGGTCGTCCAAGTGGGCGCCAGCAACGGGCTGGGCCGCTCTCTGTGTATCGACAAGGAAGGCGACATCTGGCTCGGTCTATACAACAGCCAGCAATATTATGAACTCAACGCCAGCGATGGTTCCATCAAGAGCGGCCCTATCGCCGACAGCCTGAGCAATTACGGTTGTCTGGTTGACGGCAATGGCAAGTTGTGGAGCGCCAATCTCGGCACATCCCTTGGCGAACTGGACACCGCCACCCACGCGGTGACCAACCGTTACCATCCTGAAAGTCGGATAAAGCGTACACTATTTGGTATCCACTCCCAAGTACTTCAAGAGCAGCCTGTCTCTGGCCACTGATTCGGTGGACCATCGATAGCTGCCCATGACAGTCTGTACCTTTGTGGTTTCAATGCAGTCGAACCAATCAAGGATCTGAGCGAGAGAGCGTTGCGCAAGCCAGTTTTCCAGTTTCTTTTCGAGCTTGATAAGTGAGTTGGTTTTCTCGGGTTCTTTTTTCCTGAGCTTGGCCTGTACTTCCTTTATTTTTTTCGTCAGGAAACAATGATAGCCCAGCGAGATAAATTGTGCGAATTGTCTCCCTCGCAGATTGTCTGGGGACCATGTGCGAGGTCGAGCACCGTCGAGCCTCCCTTTTTGCACGGCAAAAAGTTCTTCGATTTTTTCACGCAGCCGATAATTTTCAAGTGCTGTAAATGTGTCCATAGCCTGATTGCTGACAAGGGCGAAATAGCCAAAGTACTTCTTTGCTTCGGTAATGGCTTTGTCGTTGAAACCCACCTTCAGCTGCCCCCCACGCCCCTTTCTGGAACAGGTCAGGTATTTGTCTGTTTTCTTTTGCGCTGATTCCGTGAACTCGGTTTCTCCTCCTTCTATTTGCGCCTTCAGTTCAAGCAGGTCCTTACGGAAGGCGAGTTCTTTCTTGGCTTCGTTGTCGGGAGAATAGTAAACATGAACATACAGACGGCGCGAGATCGTTTCTTTTTCACCGGCGACCTTTCCGTTGCGTGATCGCTGGCGTGCCCGGGTGAACGGGTGCATTCTGGGCGAAGTTGCTCCGCCGATTGACGGGTCGAACGGACACGTGCTGGACATACCCGCCAGCGTTGCACGGAGCGCATCAACTGTCTCGCGGACCCAGATAATATTTGGATCAACCAGGGTCAGAAACTTCACATTCCGCAAGGCGAATTCCATCATGTTCTTCTGGCTGTAGTAGCCGTTATCGGTGATGATCAGAGGATTTTTCAGATTGAGACACTTGAGTTGTGTCAGAGTGTTTTCAATGGAGATGACATCCGGAATATTACCGGGTTGCTTAGCGAAGGCCAATGGCTCGCGAGCCTTCACGGAATATAAGGTCAAAAGCTTGATCGTATTGAGTCCGTCGCCATCCTTGTTGAACCCCTGCCGTGCCTCCGACTGATTTTCAGAGTAGGTCGAGATAGTTGTAGAGTCAAACGCCAGCACAGGAGAGTCTCCCAGGCGTGCCGCCCGAGCTGAAAAATAGCACTGAACGCCTTCTTCATTGCGACCAACATCCTTAAACAGGTTGCCATACACGTCTTCAGTAATCCCTTCACGATATGGAAGGGGGTGCATCACCTGCCAACTCTCAAGGCGCGGCAGCGTGTTGCCACCGGAACCGATCCAATAGCGTGCGATAGAAAGCATCTTTGCCGCATCACCCTCGCTGAATGAAGCACGGACATCATCATCAATGCCGGAAGCCTTGCCCACCCATTTCAGGATGTCCGTGAGGCCGGTATGCTGACGTGTTGCATCGGCAATGCCTCCTTCGTCTTTGTGTTTTTTCGGACGAGTCGGCACAATTTCTTGTGTTCCCGACTTGATTTTTCCCTTGAGCTTCTGACTGACCGTATAGGTCTTTCTGGTCTTTTCGTCGTAGGCCGTAATCCGTTCATAGATGTAAATATCGCCATTCGGACGATTCTCACGCCGTTCCCCGACGTGAGTTTTTCCTGTTGTTGGTTTAGCCACGAATAACCCCCCCCTTTTAAAATGTACGTAATATATTAATACGTACACGTATAAAAGGCAAGAAAAAAGCACGGTTTTTCAAATAAACCGTGCTTTTTAAGTTGATTTTTTGGCTTAAAGTGTGCGCTTTATACGATTTTCAGGTTGAGAAAGCCCCCGGCCAGCACCTTGTTGCCGGAGGCCCGGTCAAGGACCTCCGCCTCGGTCACCGCGAGAAAATCCTTGGTCTCGTTCATGAAGTCGGTGAGCCGCACCCCGGGCAACAGCCCGATATTGCCGGTAATCCTCAGATATTTCGTGAGTATCAGCACGATTTCCTTGTTGGTTTCCTCACTCATTGCTTCTCCTCCTTAAGCTGAAAGCTGATCGCTGACCGCTTCTTCAACCGATGATGGGCGGCACTTCAAAGAGATCCGCGAAGATCTTCTTGTCAATCGCCTTCTCGTAGGCGGCCTCGGGGGTGATGGTGTCTTCCTTGACCAGGCGCATGAGATGCTGATCCATGGCCTGCATGCCGACGCTTGCGCCGGTCTGGATAAAGGAACCGATCTGGGTGATCTTGCCCTCGCGGATGATGCTGGCCAGGGCCGGGGAGCCGATGAGAATCTCCACCGCCGCGCAGCGGCCCTTGCCATCCTTGGTCTTCAGGAGTTGCTGGGCGATGACCGCCTTGAGCGATTCCGAGAGCATGGTGCGGGTCTGGGCCTGCTGGTCGGCCGGGAAGGCGTTGATGATCCGGTCGATGGTCTTGGCGGCACTGTTGGTGTGCAGGGTGCCGAAGACCAGAATGCCCAGTTCGGCGCAGGTCAGGGCCAGGGCGATGGTGTCCAGGTCGCGCATTTCGCCCACCAGGATGATATCCGGATCCTCGCGGCTGGCCACCTTCAGGGCATGGGCAAAACTCTTGGCGTGAGAACCGATCTCCCGCTGGGTGAAGAGGCATTGCTTGTTGGCATGCACGAACTCCAGGGGGTCTTCAATGGTGACGATATGCTTTTTCTGGGTGTCGTTGATATAATTGATCATCGCCGCCAGGGTGGTGGATTTACCGCTGCCGGTGGGTCCGGTCACCAGCACCAGCCCATGCGTGAAGTTGGCGATGGTGCGGACGATCTCCGGCATCCTGAGCTGCTCAAGGGTGAGAATGGTGGTGGGGATGATGCGGAACACCGCGCCGACCCCCCGGTGCTGGAACAGGAAGTTGCAGCGGAAACGGCCGACGTTTTCCAGGGCATAGGCCATGTCGAAATCGCGGTTGGTCTCGAACTGGGCCTGCTGCTCGGGGGTCAGGATCTCGAAGAGCATGGCGCGGGCTGACTCCGGGGTGAGCACCGGGTGTTGGGCGAGCGGCTGCAGCTCGCCGCGCAGGCGCAAGAGCGGCGGGCAGCCGATGACCATGTGCAGGTCGCTGGCGCCTGCCTCCTGCATCTCCCGGAAAAATGTATCGATCCGTGCCATACCTTAACTCACTTGGGCCTGAAACAACTTCTTGTTGCTGGCCACGGCCAGGGCCTGCTCCACGGCGATTTTGTCTTCCTTTACCAGTTTCAGCAACGAATCGTCCATGAGCTGCATGCCGATATTCCTGCCGGTCTGCATGAGGGATTGCAACTGAAAGGTTTTCGCGTCGCGGATGAGGTTGGCCACCGACAGGGTGCCGATGAGGATCTCCAGGGCCAGCTCCAGGCCGGTGCCCGCCTTGTTGGGAATAAGACGCTGGCTGACCACCGCCTTCAGGGACTCGCTGACCATGGCCCGCACCTGGTTCTGTTCGCCCGGGGGAAACGCGTCGATGATCCGGTCCACGCTCTTGGCGGCGCTGGAGGTGGCCAGGGTGCCGATGACCAGATGGCCGGTTTCCGCGGCCGAGATGGCCAGGGCGATGGTCTCCAGATCACGCAGTTCGCCGATGACGATGACATCGGGATCCTCGCGCAGGGCGGCCCTTAAGGCGTTGGCATAGGACAGGGTATCGCGGTCGAGCTGGCGCTGGTTCACCACCCCGCGTTTCAGGGGATGGATGAACTCAATGGGGTCCTCCACCGTCAGGATGTGGTGGCTGCGGTTGCTGTTGATATAATCCACCATGGCGGCCAGGGTGGTGGACTTGCCGTGGCCGGTGGCCCCGGTGACCAGGATGAGGCCCTGGTGATTGTCCAGGGCCTGCCGCACGATGTCCGGCATCCC
>JAACTI010000070.1 GCA_009993495.1 Deltaproteobacteria bacterium
CTTCAAATCTTTCGGCTGCGGCACCGCCATTGCCGCCACCGATATGATGGCCGAAATGTGCATTGGCAAAACTGTGGATGACGCCGCGAAAATCACCAATCTCGATGTGGAACATGCCCTGCGTGACGAGGTCGATAAGGCCGCGGTGCCGCCACAGAAGATGCATTGCAGCGTTATGGCCTACGAAGTGATCAAGCGCGCCACCTCCATCTACCGCAATGTCGACATTTCGACCCTTGATGACGCCAATATTGTTTGCGAGTGTGCCCGCGTCACCCTGCAAACCGTTGAAGATGCCATTCGCATCAACGACCTGAAAACTGTTGAAGACATCACTGATTACACCAAGGCCGGGGCCTTCTGTAAATCGTGCATCCGCCCCGGCGGTCACGAAAAACGTACCCATTATCTGGTCGACATTCTGGCACGGGTGCGGGCCGATATCGAGCGCGAGCGCAATCCACAAAAATCGGCGGCCGACGATTTCGCCAAATTGTCCGTCGTCAAACAGATCAAAGCCGTAGAGGCGGCCCTGGATGAATTTGTCCGTCCCGCCCTCGCCCGTGACGGCGGCGGCATTGAGCTTGAGAACATCACCCCCGCCGAAGACGGCAGCGTGCAGGTACACCTGAGTTATCAGGGCTCCTGTAAGGGCTGCGCCGGCAGCGTCGCCGGCACCCTTACCTTTGTCGAGCAGACCCTGCGGAAAGAAGTCAGCGCTAAGATCCGCGGCGTTGTCGTTTAACCTTCAAGGGCCGGGGAGGGGGAATTTCACCCGACCCGGCCCTTGTGCCTGCCGCTGATCATCAATCCTGGTTCAAAAAAGGCTCATGAAATCCTGGCTCTAGTACCCTGTAACGCATAGGATCTCGTAAGATTGCGCAGGGATTTTTCGTGTCAGTAAGGCATGATGATCGCTGCCTAGCCATAGCTAAACAGCGATTATCATAACGCAGCTGACGCGGATAATAACCAGCAAGATGCGAAAGATTATGTGTTATAGGGTACTAGGCGGGGATCCAGTAACAACGCTTGGGCGAAACAATTTTTTCGGCTTTTTTCAGTTGCACCATCGCCTTGTCGACCTCTTTCCGTTCAAGACCGCCCAGTTCAGCGATTTTTCCGGCGTTGAGGGGCTGGCCTGCGGCATGCATAACTTCGAGAACTTTTTCAGTAAGATCCATGATTCCCATCTCCTTTTTTGGCGTTATTCGTGTTTGTCGCACAGATTGACAACGGAGCTCAGTAAAACAACTCCTCCTGCTCGCCCTTGATACCCTGGGCTTCAATTGCCGCGGCCAGAGAAGCCAATTCAGGCGACAACGGCTGATTGCGTAAGCCCTGTAACAAAAGCCTGTCCCTGGCGCTGATCGGCAAGCCGTGTTTCAATTTTTTCAATTCTTCCGCCCCCATTTTCCAGGGCGACCAGCTGCACGTATTCTGTTGCCACAGGCGGCCAAGGGTCAAGGCTATCTGAATCCCGGCAGGATCGGGATCACAAGAAATTTTCGCCGGTGCGGGGCAAAGGGCTATCAACCTGGCGACCGCAGTTTGCCACCACAGAGGTGGATGGCCGGGCACCCAAAGAACCGCCTCGTGAGGTTTTGCTTGGCGGGCAACCTTTTCAAAGCAGGTTTGATTTTCAATGATGAGCCAGTGTTTGGGGCGGGCGGAAACCGATTGCAGCGCGGCCAGGGTGGCGGGAGTCAAAGCAATAAAGTCGGGAAGGACGCCGAGGTCGAGCTGCCCTGTGGCAAAACACAGCCGGAAGGAAGCGCGCAAACACAGGGTGGCCGTATGGCGGCCAATTTTCCACTCTTCGAGATCAAGCGCGTCACTTAACCAGCGCCATTCACTGTCGCTGATGGCCTTGGTGCTGCCGCGGGCAAACTGAGAAAAGTCGCGGCGACTGCCAAAATGTTCGTGCTCTTGCCAGGCCTCCAGCGCCAGCAGCAGTTCATGCCGTTTGAGCGCCCGTTCCGGCGGCATTGCGGCTAGATCCTGACGCAAGTCTTCAAGCTGTGAGTCGCCAAATTGCGACCTATTGAGTTTTTGATGCTGCGCCGCCAGTTTTTCGCGGTTTTTCAGCCCAAGCCGTTCGCGAAGGGGCTCAAGCGCGAGAAACTCGACCTGGGTGGCTTCCCACCGGCCCCGATTACGGCGCTCTTCAATTTGAATCCAGCCAGTTTCCATCAGGGCCTGCAGCAACTCGTTGGCCTCGTTGACGCGATTTGAACCGGCAATTTTTAGCAGCGCACTCCAGCGTCTACTCGCAGAGGTGCCCTTCAGCCACTGTTTAAGCAGATGTTTGCGCGTGGTCGACCACAGTTGCAGCGGTTGTTCCTGCGGCACAAAAGCTCGGCGTCTGCGCTTGCCGCGCAAAGTGCTTTTTGCCCCGACATTCAGCCGTTGCGTGCAGATTCCAGCTTTGTCGGGTGCAGACCACTCTGAGGGCGGTGTGCTAGCTGACATTGTCACCCTCTGTCTGGCGGCGGATGAACGCAATCGGCGGGGCCCAGAGTTCGGGATGCCGACGTTTCTGCGTGACCAGGCTCAAATCACTTGGTTTAAAAACGTTGGTATTCTGTGTATTTGGTGTTGTCAAAACATATTGAGCACCGCTTTCGAGCAGAAAGTTGCTGACGCGGTCGATATTGAGAATATCAAGGTGAGCGAAGGGTTCATCAACAAAAACAAAACCGCCGCTCTCTTCTTTTTCCATCAACAGCCCAATCAGTAAGATCAGCGACTTCATAACCTGCTGCCCACCGCTGGCCTCGTCGGCGCTCTTCTGATCGAAACTGAAGGACACGGCCAACCCGGCCTTGGTCAAGCTGAGATCATCATTATCGAGATAAGGCGGTGTAATGGTAATATCGACTTCGGCTAACTTCCCCAGTTTGCGGATATTGGCCGAATAGAGACGCACCGTGCCTTTAAGCACGTTAATGTACTGCTCACGCGCATTGTTGGTTGCAATAAGATACTGGCGATAATGAAAGCGCCGGGTCTTGATGCTTTCTTCTTTAAGGTGATAATCCTGCTCCATTTTGGTGTAAATGGTTTCGAGGCTTTCATCGGTTTCCCACTCACCGGCATCGAGATCCTGACCAATCAACTCAATCTGCCGCCGCACGCTGACGGCCTTACCGTACTTTTCGATAATATTCTCCAGCGCCTTGGCATTGCGCCACGCCCGGGGCAGTTTGCGGCCCATGACTCGATAGTGACGCAGACGCTGTTTCTGACTTGCCCGATGGTCAGCCAATTCGGCCTGTTCCCTATCGAGATAACCCTGTTCGATGTGTATCTGGCTGTTCAAGCCACTGATTTCGGCGCGCAGATCGCTGATCTGACCCGACAGCAGACGCTGCTCGCTCTGCAAGTCTGACAGCGCGTCGGTCTGGCGCGCCAAGTCGGACTGCACCTGCGGCCATTGGTTGGCGGCCCGCGCGAAGCTGCCGGCCTCGGCGGCTAATTGGCTATCGGCGTCAACTCCTTCGAGCAGATTTTCGATCTGCGTGCGGCGTTGTTCGTAGGCTTCAAGTTCGTGCTGAAGCTTTAGCAGCAACTGCTGCTGTTCCTTAAGCGCAAGCGTCAGGGACTGTATCCGCGCCAGCTGGGCCGCTGCGCCGAATTGAAAATCTTTCTGTTCGACCCCGATATAGCGTCCGCCGCGATGCTCGCGATGGTAGCCCTCCAGAGTCACCCAATCCTGACCACTGGGCAGATGCTGTGCGGCTGCCACATCGGTCACCCTTTGAACGCGATCAAGCAGGCGTGGTAGCCAGCTCGGTGGCAGCTGCTTGAATTCAACCACCTCCAACAGTGAACCGGGGGAGCCTTTGCCGCTGCTGCTGCGCTCGGGAACTACGAAATTGCAATAGCGATGCGCAGTGCCCAGGGCCCAGGCGCGCTGCCGATCGTTGGGATCTTCGAGCAGAACTACATGCGCAAACGAGCGCAACACCCCTTCGATAGCGGTCTGCCAGAGCGGGTCGAGCACTTCAACAATTTCGGTCAACAAGCAGTGCCCGATCTGCGCTTCGTTGAGGGCCTGGCGAAAAGTTTCGACAAAGCTCGGCAGCGCCCGGTGGCCGGCTCGTTCAGCGCGCAGGGCACTCTTTAAGTTGTCGATTTTAGCGCAGGCATCGTCCCGGTCATTTTCCCTGCGCCCGATGCTACGCAGCAATTCGGCACGCTCCTGCGTCAACGGAACTTCATCGACCCCCTGCTGTTTTTGCGCCACCAAAGCTTCCAGCTCTTGCTTGCGTTGAAGCGTGGCTTCAAGCTGCCAAGCCCTTTTTTTCAGGGCCTCAAAATCGGGTTTCAGTTCGCTGATTTTCTCGTCACTTGCGTTCTTTTGTCCCTGCAGTTTTAGCAAGCGTTCCGTTAAAACCTGCGTGTCACGCCGCTTAACCGCAAGCTGCTGTTGTTTTTCGCCCAACAAATGTTCTTGTTTGATAAATTGCTTGCGCCCGGCACAAATTTGTTCGCGCAGCTCCGCCAGTTCGGCACGCGGTAAAATTTCACATTCAAGATGATCACGTTCCTGCTTGCGATTCTGCCATTCACGCAGATTATTCACGCGCCCGCGCATATCATTAAGCCGAATGCCGAGGGAACCGAGGTCGTCCTCCAGGCTGTCGAGTTCCTGCTTGGTTTCGTTGAGCTCATGTTTCGCCTGGCGATAGTTGTCGAGCACTTCGCCGTCGCCAAAGGAATCAAACACCAGATCAAGCAATTGTTTGGGCGAATAGTCACAAAGCTTGTCGGTTGCGCCCTGCTCAAGAGCCAGCACCCGCCGGATGGCCGGTGTCACCCCGGCGTTAGCGAGGCGCGTCTGATAATCGCGTACGCCGAGGAGCTCTGCCCCCTCTTCGTTTAATACCTCGATGGGAACATTGCCATCGGCGACCATGTACTGCCGTTTCCAGTCGCCTCCCTTTTTCTGAATGCGGCAGGCCAGAGTTATTTCTGCGCTCAGGGAAGGGAAAAACGGCAGACGGCCTGAATCAGACCGTTCATTACTGACCACGGCCCGCAGCCAGGAGAAGGGTTTAGCGTTACGCCGCACATAGCGTTTATAATCGCGGCCAGAGGAACATTCCACCCCCAGCAGGGTACGCAAAGCATCAAGCAGAGTGGTCTTACCCGAACCATTTGGTCCGACAATAGTAACGACATCGGCGTCAAATGGCAGCGTGAAGCGCTCCCAGAAATCCCAATGAACCAGCTCCAGAGAGCGAAATTTAAACATTTCCGTCCTCCAGCTCAACATCTTCAGGTGTATCACCCGCCGCAAGGGTTTCCTGCAGATTCCGACCCAGCAGCTCATGCAGCGCGCCGTCGAGAATGCGCTCGGCCAGCTGGTTGTAATCCAGAACCAGATCAAGCAATGGCCCTTCGTGGATCATTTCGCGTTGGCGCAGGATGAAACCTTGCCGTGCCAGGAGGCTTAAATTCCCGTCGATACGGGTTTTCTTGCCGAGCAGGTCACCAAAATCGGCAATCAGCGCAGTTCGGCTGAGGGGGGCGGAAACTTCCTTCCCTTTGGCGAGGGGCTTGTCACTGTTGAACATCTCGGCCTGGTCTTCATTCACTACTTTACGCTCAAGCTGGCGCTGGCGTTTCGGCAGAATGATCAATGCCCAGATCACCATCAACAGCGCCACACAGTCGCGCCCCATGCCACTGGTGTTGGAGATCCAGGCATCGCCACCCCCCATGATTGGCTGTTCCATCTCCCGTTCAAGGACTAAACAGACATGTTCACAATAGGGATTTTCGAGAAAGTTGAGGCCACAGGCTTTCAGTCGCAGTTCCAGCTCCTGCCGAAAAGCTTCGTCGGTCAGGGCACGCGAGACCAGGGGTTCGTCGCGCCGCAGGGCCTGTTGTGCCATCAATTTGGCAATCAAAGTCCGAACTTCAATCTCCACCACTCGCCTCCTCATGCTGCGCCAGGCGAGATAACCACCCTTCGCTCATGTCTTTAATCCCCCGTTCTGCCACCAGAACTCGCCCTTCGGTGACGCGTAATTTGAATGGACTGCGCATAAATTCGGCAATCGACCCGGCTGATTTGGTCGATTTTTCATCTCCAAGCATGGCAACCATCGACAACCGATAGCAGGCCTGCTCGAAGGACTCTGCCGGGATAACCTGAGACAGAGGCGCTTCAGTGACAATTTCTTCGAGGCGTTGTTGAAGCTCTTGCAGTGCCAAATCGTTTTCCCTCGCGACCAGATGCTCAACCGGTGGCGCGCTCAGCTCACCCGGCAAGGCGGTTTCTGCGGCCGCATCGCGCACCCGCTCAACCAGTTCGTACTCTGCCACATCGAGACAGATGTCGCCTAAAACAAAACCTTTTTTCAAAGGGATACGAAAACTTTTGTCCAGCAATTCCGCAAGGCCTGCGGCAGACTTCGAGCGCAGCCAGCTGTTGATATCGGTCGAAGAAAGTCCGCTGGCCCCCAAATGAACCTTCTGGCGTTCCATTTGCCCCAAAGTGCGTTGAAACACCGATGACATGCGCAGCATACGGCTTTGCACCTGACCGATTTTCTGTGCCACCCGGTGCGTCGCCAGATCGATATTCACGGTATCGGCAGTAATTAATTTAATAATTTCCGTGCCTTTTTCAACCCAGGCAATGACTGAATTAAGCTTCTTTTCGGCCTTTTCGATTCTGCTGACGGAGCCGGAGACCACCGCCGTGTTAAATTCTTGTTGCAGCTCGTTCAGGCGCGAAAGCAGATGCTGTAAATCCTCTTCTGAAATTCTGCCGACCGCCTGTCCGGCGGCTAACTGGGAGCTGATATAACCGATTTCACCGCCATCGTCACTCCTGAACTTGATGAGGGTTGAAAGGGCTGAAAGGGCCATTCGTCCATCGGAACTGATCTGATAATAAGACGTTTCGGCATCCCAGACTAACAAACCCTTGGTGCGCAAGCGGTGCATGACCGTATTGAGCTTGGTTTCATCGAGATAGGCAAAATGGCTTTTCAGCTGCTGCGGGCTCCAGTGAGGGGCATCACCCCGCGCACCAATCTCGCGCAGCACCAGCAGGCGGATCAGTACCTCTTCATCGCCGCCATGAAACAGCGCAATAAAGGCCGCCAAGGACGCACGCGCTTGCAGCAGGGGGAAGAGCGCCGGCAGATCCTCGGGCAAGACGCCGGGGCGAAAAAAATTTTCCGTGAGTAAATCAAAATCCATCAGGAATCCTGCGGAAAAAAATCAAAAAGAACCTGAATTTAGAGCGCCTTGAGTAAGGAAGTGCCTAATTCTTTCAGTTGCCATTTTTTCAACACGCCCAAGTTTTCAAGCTGTTCAAAATTCTGCGGATGGGGGTGCGCAATCTGTTCGAGGCTGGCGTTATTGATCAGCACCCCCGGATCGAGGGCATATTTTCTCGCTTGTTTTTTGCGCCAGTCTTTAAGCCGCAACAAACGCTTTTCGGCAGCGGGATCTTTTTCGTGCCGCAGCCTTGGCGCATAACGCGGCAAACGCTCTTCCTCCACCGCCTGGCCCCGTTCCACGGCCTGCATCAAGGCCTTGCCATAGCGCTCGACCAGGCGGGGCGAAATCCCTTCAATGGCCACCAGCCCATGGACGGCGGTTGGTGGCTGGCTGCTGAGCATCAACAGGGATTTGTTGCCCAGCACCTTGTAATGCGGCAAATTGCGCCGCCGGGCCTCGGCATCGCGCCATTGCAATAATTCTTCTAAAATTGCCAGTTGGCGCGGCTTCAACTGGTTGGCACCCTTCAAACGCAAGCAGAGTGGCCCCTCATTTTCGTAGAAGCGCGCCTGTTCGAGCAGGGTAAATTCTTCAGCAACCCAGTCAATACGCCCCAGAGCGGCAAGTTTTTCTTCGAGAATTTCGACCAGCGGGTGCAGGTAGGCGGTATCCCCGGCCGCGTAAAGTATCATTTCACGCCGCAGGGGACGCAGGGTCCAGTCGGCGCGCTGATACTGCTTGTCGAGCTCCAGCCCGAAATACTTGCCCAGAATGTCTGCCAGCCCAAAGCGCTCTTCGCCCAGAAACTGGCAGGAAATCATGGTATCAAACAGACCCGAAATTTCGATGGCGAAATCACGAGCCAAACAGCGGATATCGTAATCGGCGGCGTGGAATATTTTGCGCACCCCAGGGTTGGCCATGAGGGGTCGCAGGGAAGACAGATCGGCCCCGGCCAGAGGATCGATCAAGACGGTTTCTTTGCCAGCGGTAAATTGCAGCAGACAGACCTTCTCTTGATAATGGTGCATGGAGTCGGCTTCCAGATCGACGGCAATACTTTTGTAGCCAGCAAGGGCGGCGGCAAAATCTTCAACTTCGGCAGTGGTGGTCAAAATTTGGGGCAAAGACATTCAGTTTCCAATCAAAGGCAAGAGTTTTTTGTGTGCGCCATGCAGGGCTAACTGAGGCAGTTGCTCCAAAGGCAGCCAGCAACAGTCTCCAGGTTCGGCAACCTGAAGCTGCGTTTCAATTTCGACGCGATAGAAATCAATCTCAAGCGCAAAATGGCTGTAAGTATGACGCGCCCCCCCCAGCAGTACAAGGTTTTTGACGGGCAGCTGCCCGCCAAGGTAGACGGGAATGACCTCTGCCGCGGGTTTGTCCGTTGCTTCGAAGTTTGGAAATTCCCAGAGCCCACCCAATAAGCCCGATGGGGGGCGGCGCCGCACCAGACAAGATTCGCCGGCAACCAGCAGCAACGCCAGTTGACGGCGCAGGGGAACTTTTTTACGCGCCTTTTTCAGCGGTAGTTGGTTGGTTAACCCTAATTGCCGGGCACGACAAAGTTCGGCCAGGGGGCAAGTTGCGCAATGAGGGGTCGAGGAGATACAGACCAGCGCCCCCAGATCCATAATCGCCTGGGTATAATCGTGAACCTGCTGCCGGGGGGTCAGGGCTGCGGCCCAGGCCCAGAGTTTTTTTTCGGCCCCGGTGGAGCGCGGTGGCTCCTGCAGGGCAAACAGGCGACAGAGGACGCGCCGCACATTAGCATCGAGAATCGGCGTTGGCTGTTCATAGGCCAGGGCAGCAATTGCCCCGGCGGTGGAGCGACCAATGCCCGGCAGGCTCATCAATTCAGCAAGCGTGTTGGGAAAACGGCCCTGATAATCCGCCACCACCCGCTGGGCGGTAGCGTGCAGATTGCGCGCCCGGGCATAGTATCCCAGCCCGGCCCAGAGATCGATCACCTGTTCAAGAGGCGCTGCCGCCAGCCGCTCAAGGGTTGGAAACTGGTGCAAAAAGTGCTGATAATATTCGACCACCGCCGCAACGGTGGTCTGCTGCAACATAATTTCAGCCAGCCAGATGCGATAAGCGTCGCGGGTCTTGCGCCAAGGCAGCTCTCGCCCGGCGCGAGCGTACCAGTTCAGCAATAGCCGGGACATCTCCGGCGGAGCGAAGTGCCATGAATCTAGATCTTCGAGCTGGGCATTTGGCACGGAATCCGTCACCTCCGCCTAGCCGATTTCCTGCACTGCGGCCAGGGTAGCTTCCATCTCTTCGCGCGTGCCGATAGAAATTCGCAGGCCGTGCTTCAACAGCGGATCACTGAAATGGCGCACCAGAATTTTTCGCTCGAACAGTGCCTGATACACCCGCTCGCCATCCAGATCGAGGGGCGTGGCAAAAATGAAGTTGGCCTGGGAAGGTACCACCCGATAGCCCAGTTGGCGCAGTTCGCTGCTGAACCATTCGCGGGTTTTACGAATTTTGGCGACATTTTCCTGCAACCAGGCTTGATCTGCCAAAGCCGCCGTCGCCGCGACCAGCGCCAGGCGGTCAAGATGGTAATGATCGCGGATCTTGTCAAGAGCCGCCACCACTTCGGGGCGCGCCACCGCCAGCCCCAGCCGCATACCGGCCAGGGAGTAGCTCTTGGAAAAAGTGCGCGTGACAATAATATTTTCGTTCTGCTCCACCAGCTCAATGGATGTTTTTTCGGCAAAATCGGCATAGGCCTCATCGACCACCAGCACGCCATCGCAACGCGATGCCAGTTCACAAATATAATCATTCGTGAAGCGGCACCCCAGAGGGGCATTGGGGCTGGTCAGAAAAAACAATTTGCCCGTATAGCGCGGCGGGAAATCAGCCAGCGTGTACTCATCGTTGAGCGTAAAACGTGCAACCTTCGCCCCTTGGATTTCAGCCAGAGTCGCGTAATAGCTGTATGAGGGGTGCACATAGGCCAGCTCTTCGCCTTCGCCGACAAACGCACGAATTAAATTATTGAGCAATTCATCCGAGCCGTTGGCCATGATCACCCAGGCGGGATCGACGTTATACACCTGAGCCGCCGCCGCCCGAGCCTGTCTGCTGCCGGCATCGGGATACTTGCGCAGGTTCGCGCCATCTTTGCCGAGCTCGTTCAGAATCGCCTCACGTACCCGTGGCGACGGCGGATAGGGATTTTCATTGGTGTTCAGCTTGATCCACTCGGACTCATTCTCAGGCTGGAAACCGGGAAGGTAGCCGTCCATTTCCTCAATGTTTTTACGTAAGGAAGTCATTATTCGTATTCCTCCAGAATTTCATATTCGGTCGTGCGCCGAACCGGGATAAAACCGGCCCCACGCGCCAGATCAATGATTTCATTTTGCGACATGCGAAAGGAGATTCCCGCCGCTGCGACCACATTCTCTTCGAGCATGGTACCACCTAAATCGTTGGCGCCGAAAAAGAGTGCCACCTGCGCCATGCGCGCGCCCTGCGTCACCCAGCTGGCCTGGATGTTATCAATAGTATCGAGCACAATTCGCGAGAGGGCCAACACCTTTAAATAATCAACACCGCTGGCCGTTTCTCCTCCCAGTTCGGTATTATCCGGCTGAAAAGTCCAGGGGATAAATGCGGTAAATCCTCCGGTTTTGGCCTGGATTTCGCGCACTCGAAACAGATGCTCGACAATATCGGTCGGCGTTTCGCAGCTGCCGAACATCATGGTCGCAGTGGTACGCATCCCCAGGGCGTGGGCCGCTTCCATGACCTCACCCCACTCCTGCCAGCCGATCTTGTTGGGCGAAATTCGCTGGCGAACCTCATCCACCAGCACCTCGGCCCCGGCACCGGGCAGGGATTTTAAGCCGGCGACATGCAAGCGCCGCAAGGTCTCCGGCATAGTCAGCCCGGAAAGCTTGGCAATATGACAGATTTCCGCAGCCGAAAGGGAATGAATCTGCACCTGCGGAAATTTTTGACTCAGCTGGCGAAACAGCTCCTCGAACCATTCAATTTTCAAATCGGGATGCAGTCCGCCCTGCATCAGCAACTGAGTACCGCCATTGTCGACCAGTTCCTGAACCTTAGCGAAGATGGTCGCGTCATCGAGCAGATAAGCTTTTTCAGAATCGGCATCGCAATAAAATGCACAA
>JAACTI010000352.1 GCA_009993495.1 Deltaproteobacteria bacterium
TGCCGGCAAGCCCCTGGTTTACTGTGGTACGGCGTCGATTATGCCGGCGCAGCTCCATGGCAAACCCTGTCATGAAAAGCAGGTGCACATCGGTGATCATATCATCATGACCGGTGGGCGCATTGGCAAAGACGGGATTCACGGCGCCACCTTTTCTTCAGAAGAATTGCACGAAGGGTCGCCGGTCACGGCGGTGCAGATTGGTGATCCTATTACGCAGCGCCGGATGTTTGATTTTCTCATCCTGGCGCGGGATCGAGGTTTGTATAATTCGATTACGGATAACGGCGCTGGTGGTCTCTCTTCGTCCATTGGTGAGATGGCCGAAGACACCGGTGGATTTGAACTGTATCTTGAGCGTGCGCCCCTCAAATATCCGGGCTTGCAGCCCTGGGAAGTTTTGATTTCCGAAGCCCAGGAACGCATGTCTCTGGCGGTGCCTGAAGACAAGCTGGAGGCTTTCATGCAACTGGCTGGCGAAATGGGGGTTGAGGCGACCGACTTAGGGCATTTCACGGATTCGGGTTATTATCACTGCCTGTTCAAGGGCGAAACGGTTTGTTACCTTGATATGCAGTTTTTGCATGGCGGTGTGCCGCAAATGCAGATTCCGGCCCGTTGGGAACGGAAAGGGCACACGGAACCCCAGCTGCCGGAACCAGATCTGAACGCTGCGCTCCTGGGTCTGCTCGGGCGCTTGAATATCTGTTCAAAAGAAGCCGTGGTGCGCCGCTACGATCATGAAGTTCAGGCGGGAACCGTAGTTAAACCTCTGACCGGAGTTTGCAACGATGGCCCCAGTGATGCTGCGGTGTTTCGGCCCCTGTTTGACAGTTTTGAAGGCATAGTCACAGCCCACGGCATTTGTCCCAGTTACAGTGATATTGATACCTACCACATGATGGCCTGCGCCATTGATGAGGCCCTGCGTAATTACGTGGCGGTCGGCGGGAATATCGAACATGTTGCCGGTCTGGACAATTTTTGCTGGTGTGACCCCGTCGAGAGCGAACGCACTCCCGACGGCGCTTATAAGGCCGCTCAACTGGTGCGGGCCAATAAAGCCCTCTACGCTTATTGCGTGGCGTTTGGCGTGCCCCTGATCAGCGGCAAAGACTCGATGAAAAATGATTATCAGATCGGCGACACCAAAATTTCGATTCCACCCACCGTGCTCTTTTCGGTGATCGGGAAAATTGATGATGTGCGTAAGGCTCTGACCATGGATGTCAAGGCCCCGGGCGATCTGGTTTATCTGTTGGGGCGAACCGCTGATGAACTGGGAGGCTCGGAATACTACCGCATGCACGGCGAACTTGGGGCCCAGGTGCCACAGGTCGATGCTGCCCGCGCCCTGGCCCTCTATCGCACCATCAATCAGGCTCAGCAGCAGGGCTTGCTGCGCAGCTGTCATGATCTTTCCGACGGTGGTCTGGCGGTGGCCTTGGCGGAAAAAGCCTTTGCCGGCGGGTTTGGGATTGACGCCGACCTTGATCAGGCGGTACAGCCTGGCCAATTGAGCGACCAGGCGCTGCTCTTTTCGGAATCGCAAAGCCGGCTGGCGGTGACCGTCAGTCCGGAGAATCGTCAGACCGTTGAAGCTTTGTTTGGCGCCTGCGACTGTGCCTACCTCGGTCAAGTGACGCAGGAGCCGGTTCTCAGGCTGCGGCGTGGCACCCGGATTTTGATCGATGCAACCAATCAGCAGAATAAAGCGGCCTGGCAGGCACCACTGATGGAGCTTTGAACTCATGGCAAAACAAATCAGATCCCTGGTGATCGGGGGCAATGGTACTAACTGTGAACGTGAAGTGGTTGAGGCCTGTCGTCTGGCGGGTTCCGAAGTTGCTGAAGCGGTGCATATTGCCGAGCTGCTGGCGGGTCGCGTCAAGCTTGAGGATTACCATTTCCTCAACCTGGCCGGCGGTTTCCTGGATGGTGATGATCTCGGTAGTGCCAAGGCCGGTGCCAATCGCCTGTTGCACGCGCCGGTCGCTGGGGGTGGGGCCTCTCTGGCTGAGCAGATTGGTCGCTTTATCGCCGAGGGCAAATTGATCATGGGGGTCTGTAACGGCTTTCAGCTCATGGTGAAAATGGGGCTGCTGCCGCGCCTCGCCCCCCATCCGACTCAACAAAGTTGCACCCTGACGCATAATGACTGCGGGCGTTTCATTGATCGCTGGGTCTATTTGCACAGCGAGAGCCAGTCGCCCTGTGTTTATACGCGCAACTTACCGGGAATATATCTGCCGGTGCGTCATGGTGAGGGCAAATTTGTCGTCGCTGATCAGGCAACCC
>JAACTI010000071.1:0-15299 GCA_009993495.1 Deltaproteobacteria bacterium
TGATGCGTCTTACTGCAATTACGCTGAGTTCGATTTCGAAGTTCCGGTGCGGGAAGAAGGCGACACCTTCGCGCGTTACAAGGTGCGTCTCGATGAAATGCGTCAGGCCGCCCGCATTATTTTACAGGCCCTCGACAAGCTCAAGCCCGGCCCGATTTTGGCCGATTGCCCGCAGGTCTGTCTGCCACCCAAAAAAGATGTGGTGAACACCATCGAAGGGTTGATTCATCACTTCAAGATTGTGTCTGAAGGCTTTAAACCGGAAAAAGGCGAAGTTTATGTGGGTATCGAGGCCCCCAAAGGAGAATTAGGCTATTACCTGGTGTCTGACGGTTCGGCCCATCCCTACCGGATGAAAATTCGTCCGCCTTCGTTTGTAAACTTGCAGGCCCTGCCACAGATGGTTGAAGGGGTTCTGCTGGCGGATGTTATTGCGACCATCGGAACCCTTGATATCGTCCTGGGTGAAATTGACCGCTGAACCTCTTGACGGAATGGTGAAAGAGGAAGTTATGACTGAGGTTGCTCAGCAAGAAACACAAAAAGAGGTTGATCTGACTGCCGCCAACCAGATTCTGGATAAATACCAGGATATGCACGGGGCCTTGATGCCGGTATTGCAGGATATTCAGGAGGCTTACGGTTTCATTCCTGAAGAAACTGTGCATTTAGCCGCAGAGCGTTTGAACGTTTATGCCAGTCAGATCTATGGGGTGCTCACCTTTTACGCGCAGTTTCATTTGGAACCGCGTGGCAAATATATTATGCGGGTCTGCATGGGGACTGCCTGTCACGTCAAGGGCGCCAGTCGAATTGCCGAAACTCTGAAGGATCGACTGGGCATTGCTCACGCTGAAACAACGCCAGATTTGAAATTCACTGCTGAGTATGTCGCTTGTATCGGGGCTTGCGGAATGGCGCCGGTCATTATGGTGAACGATGGGACATACGGTAGCATGACTGTCCAGAAAATGGATGAAGTCATTGCAAAATACAAGAACATGGATTGAGGTTAAACCCTTAACCATCGCGGGCATCGAGGAAGATTTATGGCCGAGACTGCTGAAAAACTGAAAATTTTGATTTGCCAGGGCACCGGTGGCCTTGCATCCGGCGCAGCTGCTGTCGCTGCGGCCTTCTCTGCTGAGTTTGAAAAGCAGGGGGTTGAAGCGACCGTTGGTAAGCGCTGCGAGGTTGTCGGCACAGGTTGCCGCGGCTTATGCGCCAACGATGTGCTGGTAGATGTGTGCCTCCCGGGCCATGAAGCGGTGACCTACGATTTCGTAACCCCGGAACTGGTGCCGCAGATCGTTGCCGAACATATTCTCGCCAACGAACCGGTTGAAAAGAAAAAAGCGGGCCCTTATTACGAAAAGTTTCTGGAGAAGCAGCAGCGCATTATTTTCTCGCGGTGTGGAACCATTAATGCTGAGAGCATTGAAGATTTTTTCGAACATCGAGGTTTTCAAGGCATCAAAAAAGCCTTGACCATGACGTCGGCCGAGGTAATCGACGAAGTTAAAAAGTCGGGCCTGCGCGGGCGGGGAGGCGGTGGCTTCCCGACCGGGATGAAATGGTCTTTCGCTGCGGGCTCTCCCGGCACGGAAAAATATCTCATTTGTAATGCGGATGAAGGCGATCCCGGCGCTTTTATGGATCGCTCGGTGCTTGAAGGCGACCCCTACGGTTTGATTGAAGGCATGATGATCGGGGCCTACGCCATTGGTTGCACCTTTGCCTATGTGTACGTGCGGGCTGAGTACCCTTTGGCCATCAAACGCCTGCAGATGGCGATTGATACCTGTTATGAGCGTGGCTACCTGGGGAAGAAAAATTCCCTTGGATTCCCCCGTCCTTTGGATATGCGGATTAAGGCCGGTGCCGGTGCCTTTGTTTGTGGTGAAGAAACCGCACTCATGGCCTCGATTGAGGGCCAGCGCGGCATGTCGCGTCCGCGTCCGCCTTTTCCTGCGGTTCGCGGCCTCTGGGGCAAGCCGACCAATATCAACAACGTAGAAACCTTTGCCAACGTTTCCTACATCTTTTACAACGGCGCTGACTGGTATGCCTCCATCGGAACCGAAGGCACCAAGGGCACCAAGATCTTTGCCTTGACCGGCAAGGTTAAGCACACCGGTCTGGTCGAAGTCCCGGCCGGTACCACCATGAAGGAAGTTATTTACGACGTTTGCGGCGGAATTCTCAACAACCGCAAATTCAAGGCAGTCCAGGCTGGCGGGCCTTCGGGCGGCTGTCTGCCTGCTGAGGCGATCGAGACCGAGGTTGACTACGATTCGCTGATCAAGGCCGGTGCGATGATGGGATCGGGTGGTCTGGTTGTCATGGACGAAACCACCTGTATGGTCGATATCGCCCGATTCTTCCTCAACTTCACCCGCGTTGAATCTTGTGGCAAGTGCATTCCCTGCCGGATCGGCTTGAAAATCATGCTTGAAATTCTTGAGCGGATTACCCAGGGGAAGGGACGCGAAGGCGATCTTGAACTGCTTGAAGACATGGCCTACGACATCAAGAAAAGTTCGCTGTGTGGCCTGGGTCAAACCGCGCCTAACCCGGTATTGTCGACCCTGCGCTATTTCCGTCACGAGTACGAAGCGCACATCAAAACCGGCGAATGCCCCTCGCATTCCTGCAAGCCTTTGCTTCACTTTGAAGTGATGGAAGATAAATGTAAGAAATGCGGCATGTGCCCACGCGTTTGTCCGGTTGATGCAATTACCTGGGAAAAAGGCACGGTGGCATACATCGACAGGAATAAATGCACCGAGTGTACGTCCTGCTACGATGCCTGCCGTTTCATGGCAATCAAATAAGCGAACCCTTTTGGGGTTCGACTGAACAAGAGGTCACGATGGTTAATCTGACGATTGACGGCAAAGAAATTCAGGTCAGCAAAACCGCTACGATTTATCAGGCGGCCAAGGAAGCGGGTATTTATATCCCGGTTCTGTGCTATGCCAAGAAGCTTCTCCCTTATGGTGCCTGCCGGGTGTGTCTGGTTGAGGTTGAACAGATGAAGGGCCGTCTGATTCCGTCCTGCACGACGCCGGTGACCCAGGGTATGATCGTCAACACCATGTCTGCTGAAATCCGCAAAGTGCGCAAGACCGTGCTCGAATTTCTGCTGGTCAATCATGTTGTTGAGTGCCCGGTCTGTGACAAGGGCGGCGAATGTGATCTGCAAGACCTGACCTATGAATACGAAGTGGTGACTAACCGTTTTGAAGGTGAGAAGTTTGATCTCCCTAAAGATGAAGTTAACCCTTTGCTTGAGCGCAATATGAATCGCTGCGTTCTGTGCGGTAAGTGTGTGCGTGTTTGTGATGAGGTGGTTGGTTTCGGTTCTTATTCTTTTATTAACCGTGGTTTTGAGACCAAAATTGCCACCGCTTACGACCGTGGCCTTGATTGTGAGTTCTGTGGCCAGTGTGTGTCCATGTGCCCGGTTGGGGCTATTTTGCCGCGCCCCTTCAAGTTCAAGGCCCGCCCCTGGCAGCTCAAAGAGGTCAACTCGGTCTGTGGCTATTGCGGCAACGGATGTACTGTCACCTTTGGTACCAAAGACAACGAAGTTCAGACGATTCGATTTAATGACAACACCGGCGTGAACGACGGCAACCTGTGTGTGCGTGGGCGCTTTGGTTATTCCTACGTCAACAGCAAGGAGCGTTTAACGGTCCCTTTAATACGCGTTGAGGGTGAGTTGGTTGAAACGACCTGGGACACCGCACTCGCCAAGGTGACCGAAGGATTCCGCACCGCCGGCAGCCAACTGGGAATTATCAGCGGTGCGCGTTTGGCCAATGAAGAGCTTTATCTGTTGAAATCCCTGGCGGGGGCTGTCGGTACAGGCAATCTCGATCATTCGGGCGGCGAATGCTACAAGGGTTTGACGGAGGGGTTGCAGCCAACTCTGGGGCTCCAAGCCTCAACCGCGACTTTTCCCCAGGTGGAAAAAGCCGACGCCATTCTGGTCATCCGTAATGATTTCTATGAGACTCACCCGGTCTTTGGCATGGTGATCAATCAGGCTGTCAAGCGCAACGATGCCCAACTCAGCGTCATTACCGATAAAAAAGGTAAGTTGACCCGCATGCCCCACGCCCGGGCCCTGCTGCACAAGCCGGGCCTCGAAGTGAACCTGTTGAACGCTTTGTGCCGCAGTCTGCTTGATGAGGGTTTGGCTAAAATTGAGGGTTTGCAGGGTCTGAATGAATTTCAGGAAAGTCTGGAGGCTTATGCGGTTGAGGCAGTCGCTACCGCGACCGGGGTCGCTGCCGATGCTATTCGCCAGACAGCCCGTGAACTGGCGGAAGCCGGAAATGCCGCCATCATTCTGGGGTACGGCTTGCCCTACACCGCGCAGAGTCGTGAGCTGGGGATTGCTGCAGCAAACCTTGCCCTGCTGACGGGTATTGCCGGTCGCCAAGGCTCGGGGCTTTATCTCTGCGGTGAAAAGAGCAACAGTCAGGGCGCAATTGATCTGCAGATTCTGCCGGCCACGGGAGCCATGGGGGTTGGCGCCATGCTGCAAGCGGCGGCGGCGAATAAGTTGCAAGCTCTTTATATTGCGGGTGAAGATCCTTTGGCCTCCTATCCTGACCGCGCCTTGACTGAAAAAGCCCTCAATAAGTCACCGTTCGTTGTGGTTCAGGATCTGTTCCTGACCGAAACCGCCAAGCAGGCAGATGTGGTTCTTCCTGCTGCCAGTTTTGCCGAAAAAACCGGTACTTTCACCAATGCCGAACGGCGGATTCAGCGGCTTTTACCCGGGATCAAATCACCGGGGCAGGCCAAAAGTGATTTTGCCATCTTCCAGGCCCTCTTGGCCGGTTTCGGCGCCAGTGCTCCTGCCAATGAAAATGAGGCTTTTGCGGCACTGGCGGCCGTGACCCCGGGATACGAAATGGTCAACCTCGCGATGATCGGGGCGCAGGGTTATGTGTGGGGTGGCGAAACACTTGTTCCCGAAACGCGAAACCTGGTTCCCGTCGCCGGAAATAAAGAACTTAAGGCACGTTTCCAGCTGCTGGTTGGAAGCTGCCTCTACCATAGTGGCACAACAAGTTTGCACGCCAGCGGCCCCATGTCGGTGGTTTCGGAGCCTTATATCGAGTTCGGTCGTGAAGACGCCGCCGAACTGAAAATTACGGACGAGCAACAGGTGAAAATCAAAGCTGCTGGTGGAGAGATTACGGCCAAGGCTAAGGTTGACCGACGTCTGCCCAAAGGGGTTCTTTTTGCGCCCTATCATTTCAGCAGTCTTGGTCTGAACCGTATTTATCAAGGTCAAGCTGCGATTGCGGTTGAAGTCAGCAAATAGTGACAGAAAATTGCGGTTGAAGCCGCAGTAACGGCACAACGCCATAAACGTCAAGAAAGAGGATGGTCATGACGCCAGAAGTATTGAGCCTCTCAAATGCCCCGGCACTCTGGACCGCAGCGATGCTGGTGAAGATTGTCGTCGCCTTCAGTGTGCTGATGGGGATCGTTGCCTATGCAACCTGGGTTGAGCGTAAGGTTATTGGTCGGATGCAAACACGTCTTGGACCGACAATGACGGGTCCAATGGGGTTGCTGCAACCTATTGCCGACGGACTTAAGCTTTTCTTTAAGGAAGACATTATTCCCAGCGAAGCCTCGAAGTTTGCCTTTGTGCTTGCCCCGATGATGATTCTGGCTCCGGCGCTGATTTCCATGGCGGTTATTCCCTTCAGCGGTGATTTTCTCTTCACCTTCGACGGCATAACCTATGCCGTGCCGATGCAGATCACCGATCTGAATATCGGCATCCTGTTCATTCTTGCCATGGCCGGTCTCGGCGTTTACGGCATAGTGCTCGCCGGGCTGGCGTCTAACAGTAAATATTCGTTGATTGGTGGTATTCGCGCTTCGGCGCAGATGATCTCCTACGAATTGGCCGCAGGCCTGTCAATTATCGCAATTTTCATGCTGTCCGAGACCTTGAGCTTAAGTGGCATAGTCGCCGCGCAACAACAGGTACTCTGGGGTATTGCTGCCCTGCCGAGCTGGATGCATAACTGGTACATTTTCAGTCAACCCCTGGCTTTTGGTTTGTTCGTGGTTGGTTCCATGGCAGAAATTAACCGGACGCCATTCGATTTGCCTGAAGCAGAAACAGAGCTGGTTTCTGGTTTCTGTACCGAATACTCCTCCATGAAATACGCGCTCTTTTTCATGGCTGAGTACGCCAATATGGTAACTATCAGTGCCATCGCGACGACGCTCTTTCTGGGCGGCTGGGACGGACCTTTCCCTGGATGGATCAACTTCCTGCTCAAGGTTTTTGCCTTCATGTTCTTTTTTATCTGGATTCGTGCCACTTTTCCGCGACTGCGCTATGACCAGTTGATGCAATTGGGCTGGAAAATCATGCTCCCCCTGGCGCTTGGAAACATTGTGGTGACCGCAATTGCGGTACTGCTTTGGCACTAACCCTTTTATCCAACGAGGATAGTTATGTTTAGAGAGTTTGCCAAAGGGCTGAGTATTACGCTGAAGCATCTGCTGCCTGGCCACAGCACCACGGTTCAATACCCCAAGGAGCGACTTCCCCTTGCACCACGTTTTCGTGGGTTGCATCGCCTGGTGCCGACCCAGACGCGTGAGAAATGTGTTGCTTGTTATCTGTGCCCCACAGTTTGTCCGGCGAAATGTATCACCGTAGAGTCGGGTGAAAACGCGCAGGGAGAGAAGTACCCCAAGGTGTACAAGATCGACCTGCTGCGGTGCATTTTTTGCGGTTATTGTGTCGAAGCTTGCCCGGTTGAGGCCCTTGAAATGTCGGATCAGTATGAACTGGCCAACTTCAAGCGGGAAGATTTTAATTTCGAAAAAGAACGTCTTCTCAGATAAGGAGCTGGCAAGAGATGTTTACATTTTTTTTCTACCTGTTTGCGGCGGTAGCGGTTTTTTCTGCCTTTTATGTCGCTAAAGCGCGCAGTCCAGTGAACAGCGCCCTCTGGCTGGTCACCAATTTTATCTGCCTGGCGGTTTTTTACGTCATGCTCGAAGCGCCCTTTATGGCCGCTATTCAGGTGATGGTTTATGCCGGTGCCATTATGGTGCTGATTATCTTTGTCATCATGTTGCTTAACCTGGGCACCGCGGTCAAGAAGCGCTATACCCACGCTTTGTTTTGGGGTGGTGGTTTGTCGCTACTGATGCTTTTTATCACCAATTATTTTGTGCGTCACGGTGCACCGACGGGACAGATCGGCACAATTACCAGTCAGACGATCAGCAGTTACGGTCATACTGAATTAATTGGTCGGGCCATGTTTACCGATTTTCTGCTTCCGTTTGAAATCGCTTCAATCCTGTTGCTGGTTGCGATTATCGGAGCCGTCATCCTTTCGAAACGTGAAGTCTAGGCCGACTGGATTGGGAGATAAGATATGATCACCGTTTATCACTACATGTTGTTGAGTGCGATTCTCTTCTCGATTGGCACCTTCGGCGTTTTGACGCGCAAAAACGCGATTGTTATTTTCATGTGCATTGAGTTGATGCTCAACTCCGTTAACCTGACCTTCATTGCCCTGTCCCGGCATTTGCAGAACATGGACGGTCAGATTTTTGTTTTCTTTGTCATGACGGTCGCCGCCGCTGAGGCCGCGGTTGGTCTGGCACTGATGATTGCCTTTTACCGCAATCGTGAGTCCATCGACACTGACGACTTCAACCTACTGAAATGGTAAGTATTTCCCGTCTTCGGGTTATTCGCAATAGGAGAGTTTGATGTACGACTATCTATGGCTCATCCCGTTCTTCCCCCTCGTCGGCTTCGTGTTTAACGGGCTCCTGGGTAAGAAGATCAAGAACGAGGCGGTTATCGGCGGTATCGGCACCCTGATGATTTTCCTGTCTTTTTTGGTGTCCTGCGGTAATTTCTTTACGCTGTTGAACGATTCGCAAAAAGTTCACCAACAGGTTATCGCCTCGTGGATGTCGGTTGGAAATCTTCAGATTGACTGGGGTTTTCTGCTTGATCCTTTGTCGGCCTTGATGATTATGGTGGTCACCGGTGTCGGTTCATTGATTCACCTTTACTCCATCGGCTACATGCATGGTGAAGTAGGATTTTACCGCTTTTTTTCCTACCTGAACCTCTTCTGTTTCTCCATGTTGATGCTGGTTCTTGGTAACAATGCGCTGGTGATGTTTGTCGGTTGGGAAGGTGTGGGGCTTTGCTCTTATCTGCTCATCGGTTACTACCTCGAAAAAAAGAGTGCGGGCGATGCCGCCAAGAAAGCCTTCGTGGTCAATCGTATTGGTGACTTTGGCTTTTTGTGTGGGCTGCTGACTCTTTTCTGGGCTCTTGGCAGCAAGGGTGTATGGACGGTCAATTTCGTTGAAATTGCCGAAAACGCCCATTTGCTCGAAAGCGGTGGCCTAGTTGTGACGGTTATCACTTTGGCATTTTTCCTGGGTGCAACCGGTAAATCGGCGCAGATCCCCTTGTATACCTGGTTGCCGGACGCCATGGAAGGCCCGACGCCGGTTTCTGCTCTGATCCACGCAGCCACCATGGTTACCGCCGGTGTTTACATGATTGGGCGTATGAACGGTCTGTTTGCCATGGCTCCGGATACGATGATGACGATTGCTGTCGTCGGTGCGGCTACGGCAATTTTTGCTGCGAGTATTGGTCTGGCTCAGAACGACATAAAACGCGTCTTGGCTTATTCGACGGTTTCACAGTTGGGCTATATGTTCCTGGCTATGGGCGTCGGGGCTTTTTCCGCCGGTGTTTTCCACCTGATGACCCACGCCTTCTTCAAGGCTTGTCTCTTTCTTGGTTCGGGTTCGGTTATTCACGGAATGCACCATGGCTATCATCACGCCCATCTTCACGACGATCCGCAGGATATGCGCAACATGGGTGGCCTGCGCAAGAAAATGCCGATTACCTTCATCACCTTTTTGGTATCGACGATTGCGATCTCGGGCCTGCCTTTTTTCTCAGGCTTTTTCTCCAAGGATGAAATTCTCTGGTGGGCTTTTGGTTCAACCCGTGGTCACTGGTTACTGTGGTTGGTCGGCGCTGTTGCTGCGGGCATGACGGCTTTTTATATGTTCCGCCTGGTCTTCATGACCTTCTTCGGTGAGCAACGCACCCATGCTAAAGCCAAGGATCATATTCCGGAATCACCGCTGACAATTACCATTCCTTTGATGCTGCTTGGTGCTTTAGCGGTGATCGGCGGTTACGTCGGGGTGCCTGCGATACTGGGTGGTGCTAATCATATTCACCACTACCTGGAACCTGTCTTTGGCCACGCCATTGAACTCAACCAGATTGCTGCCCATGGAAGCCATGCCACCGAGTACACTTTGATGGCAGTGTCGGTCGGAATTGCGATTTTCGGGATTTTCCTTGCGTGGGTCATGTACATTAAAAACCCGGCCCTGCCCGCACGCTTTGTGGCGAGTTTTACGGGCCTATGGCGCACAATTTACAATAAATGGTATATCGATGAGCTTTATGATGCGGTTTTCGTCAATAATTGTAAACGGATTGGACTCTTCCTGTGGAAGGGTTTCGATGTGCGGATCATAGACGGGGTTGTCAATGGTTTGGGCTGGACCACGCGCACTATTGGTTCGGGCTTGCGCTTTACGCAGTCAGGGTTCCTGCATAACTACGCAGTGGCCATGGTGGTCGGTGTCGTGGTGATTGTCGGCTACTACATCTTGGGCAAATAAAGTTCTGTAGCGAATTGAGATAGAGCGACAAGGAGTGTTCCACATGGCCGATTACCTGCTAAGTTTAATGACTTTTTTCCCGTTGTTGGGGATGTTGATTCTGCTCTTCATCCCGCGCGACAACGACGGGTTGTTGAAAAGCTTCACCCTGGCAGTAACCCTGATCACCTTTCTGATCAGCTTGCCCCTCGCGTTTGATGACGTTTTTACTGTTTCCGGCGGCATGCATTATCGGGAATTTTACGAATGGATCAGCCTCGGCAGCTTTTTCACCATGAATTACAATGTCGGAGTCGACGGTATCAGCCTGTGGCTGGTGCTGCTGACCACCTTCATTATGCCGATTGCAACTCTGTCGACCTGGAAGGCTGTTGAAAAAAATGTCAAGGGGTTCATGGCGCTGATGTTACTGCTTGAAACCGCTTTAATTGGCGCTTTCATCTCCCTTGATCTCTTTTTGTTCTACATCTTCTGGGAATTGATGCTGATTCCCATGTATTTCATGATCGGTATCTGGGGCGGTAAAAACCGCATCTATGCGGCGGTCAAGTTTTTCATTTATACCGCCGTCGGTTCACTCTTGATGCTGGTCGCGATCATTTTTGTCTATTATTACGCCGTGAAAACCGGTGCACCCATTGAAGGCTTCGGGGTGCAAGAATTTTATCGCCTGTCGATCCCTGCAGAGGCACAGCACTGGTTGTTTTTGGCCTTTGCTCTGAGCTTTGCGATTAAAGTTCCCATGTTCCCCTTGCATACCTGGTTGCCTGATGCCCATACCGAGGCTCCGACCGCCGGCTCTGTCATTCTGGCCGCAATTATGTTGAAAATGGGCACCTACGGCTATGTGCGCTTCGCTATGCCCCTTTTCCCGGAAGCCTTGCAGACCTATCTTCCTTATCTGGCGCTGCTGTCTGTCGTTGGGATAATCTACGGCTCCTTGGTCGCGATGATGCAGGACGATGTGAAAAAGCTGGTTGCCTACTCATCGGTGGCCCACCTCGGTTTCGTCATGCTGGGTATCTTCGCGCTCAATATGCAAGGTATGGCCGGTGGCATGATTCAGATGGTCAATCATGGCGTTTCGACGGGTGCGCTCTTCCTTATTGTCGGATTTATTTATGAGCGGCGCCACACTCGTCAGATTTCAGAATTTGGTGGCCTTGCGCATAAAATGCCAATTTTCGCGACGATTTTCTTGATCATTACCCTGTCTTCCATCGGGTTACCGGGAACCAATGGCTTTGTTGGCGAGTTCCTGGCTTTGGTCGGGGCCTTTGAGTCCGGCTTACGTTGGTATGCCGTAGTCGCAACCACGGGGGTTATCTTTGCCGCAGTGTACATGCTGTGGATGTACCAGCGCGTGATGTTCGGTAAAATTACCAACCCTGAAAATGAAAAACTTAAAGATCTTTCGGCGCGCGAAATCATTCTCATGCTGCCGCTGCTGCTCTTTGTCTTCTGGATTGGTGTGTATCCCAACACCTTCTTCGAAAAGATGAACCCGGCGATGGAGCAATTACTCAATCAGGTTAAGTCGAAGCAGGTTGCAGTGGTCGAACCGATCCAGCCGGCCCTTACCAGAACTTTTGATAGCAAATAATTTACGCCTGAAACTTCAGTTCCAAAAAGGAGCTTTCGATGGAAAATCTGGTTCAAATCGCCATGCAGAACGTTAACTTGGCGGCAATTCTGCCCTCACTGGTTCTGTGCTGTTTTGGTATGGTGCTCTTACTGGTGTCAGTCTTCTCCAAGCGTGGCCGTACGACTCACATAGCCTGGATGAGCATCATCGCCCTGGCTGTGACCGCCCTGGTTACCATCTCGGGCTGGAATCATCCGCAACAAGGCTTTGCCGGGAGTGTGGTTCTTGACAATTTTGCCAATTTCTTCACGATTATCTTCATTATTGCCGCGGCCTTGACGATTCTCATTTCAGATGCTTATCTGCAACGCGAAGGTTATCCGGTTGGTGAATACTATCCACTGATTCTTTTCAGTACCGCTGGCGCCATGTGGATGGCCTCGGGTACGGATTTGATGACGATTTTCCTTGGACTGGAGGTTCTTTCCGTCGCCCTTTATGTCCTGGCGGGTTTTTTCCGCAACGATGTTCGTTCTAACGAAGCTGGACTCAAATACTTTTTTCTCGGGGCTTTTTCCACCGGGTTTTTGCTTTACGGGGCTGCCCTCCTCTACGGGGTTACCGGTTCGACCAAAATTGCGGTGATTGCTCAACAACTGAGCCAGTTGCCGAACGCGGCAACCAACCCGATGATGCTGGCCGGGGCTTTTCTGCTGTTGGTCGGTTTCCTCTTCAAGGTTGCGATTGCCCCATTTCATATGTGGACGCCGGATGTTTATCAGGGCGCACCAACTCCGGTAACGGCATTCATGAGCGCAGCCCCCAAAGCCGCAGGTTTCGCTGCCCTGTTGCGTATCACTATGATCAGCCTGGAAACTATTCAGCTCGATATCTCAGCGCTTTTCTGGATACTGGCGGTGTTAACGATGATTGCCGGTAACTTCATTGCCCTGAGCCAGACCAATATCAAGCGTATGCTGGCTTATTCCTCCATCGCTCACGCCGGCTATGCCCTTGTCGGGGTTGTCGCTTGGAATCAGGTGGGTATGTCTGCGATTCTCTTTTATATGTTGGTTTACACCTTCATGAATATCGGAGCCTTTGCCGTTTTGGTTCTGGCCGGTAAAAAAGGCGAAGAGAATCTGACCCTCGAAGGTTTCTCAGGGTTTGGCTACAAACGCCCCTTTCTCGGGGTTGCCATGTGTATCTTCTTGTTTGCACTGATGGGCATACCACCAACCGCAGGGTTTACTGGGAAATTTTTCGTATTTGCCGGCGCAGTCAAGGCTGGTTACATCTGGCTCGCGGTTATTGGAGTGCTGAATTCAGCAGTTTCCCTCTACTATTACCTGCGCGTTATCGTTTATATGTATTTTCGTGACCCTAAAGAAGATTTTGCTTGGGTCAAACTCGAAATTCCTGCGGTGGTCTCCATTGTTCTTGCCATTGCCGGGGTGTTGATTCTCGGTATTTTGCCTGGGCCGGTAATGGAACTCGCAAAAATGGCTGGATTCTGATTCACGTGATTGACATGTAAAAGCCCACCGGTGCAGATCGGTGGGCTTTTTTGCTTTGAGCGCTAAAAAGATGGCTGACTGATGAACCTGGGCACTTTTGTCGACAAATTAATTGCAGAGCGACAGCTTTATGAGTTGCAGGAGCCGGTAAATCCAGTGCTTGAAATGGCGGCTATAACCCAGATGGAGGGTAAATCGTCATCGAATATGGCACTGCTCTTCAACAAGGTTTGCGGTTCAAAAGTGAAAATGGTGACGAATCTGTTTGGCACGGAGCAGCGGATAGCCGCCGCTCTCGGCTGCCGAACTCTGACCGATTTCCGCGTGCGCTTACAGCAGTCTTTAGTAGAAATTAACCGCCCCGATTCCGCCACCGCTCTGCAAAAACTTACCCGCCAATCGCCGCGACAGCGGCTATCAGCGGCTGAGGCTACTGTTGAAAAGGATTTGTCCTTCCTGCCCCAGATGCGTTTCTGGCCGCAAGAGGAACGAACCTTTCTGACTTTGGCGGTGGTGATTACCCGGTCCGTTCGCGACAACAGCCAAAACTACGGGCTCTACCGGGTCGGGATTTCAGATGCAACAACTCTGACCCTCAATCTACTGCCTGGATCCCAGGGTGGTCAGCATCTGCGCGAATGGCAGGCGATTGCGCGTCCTATGCCTGTTGCCATCGTCCTTGGCGCTGATCCCAGCCTGATTTTTGCTGCCGCTGCAAGTCTGCCGCCTGCCTGTGACGAAAGTGGCTTCAGTTCTTTTGTGCAACGCCAGCCCTTTGCCTTTAGCACTGCGGCCAGTGTCCCCCTTGAGGTTCCGCAGAGCGCGCAAGTCGTCATTGAAGGCTGGATCCGAACCAACGAAGTCGAAAATGAAGGGCCGTTCGGGTGTTTTCTCGGCTCCTATGGGGGAAAAAATTTCTGTCCACTGGTTCAGATTAGTGCCATCCGCCGCTGCTCGGATCCGCTCATCGCCTTGACCTTGGCCGGCCCCCTTCCCACGGAAGACTGCTGGCTGGCACGGGCTAATCACGAAGTATTACGCGCCCGATTGGCAATTGACTTGCCCCATCTTGAGCTGCTGGATTTGCCCCTTGAAACCGCCTTCCATGGCCTCTATTATGTCCACAGCAGTCAACCGGAGCTTGGAGTTGCCGATATTGCTGCGCAGCTGCAAGACATTGGTTATTTTAATCGTCTGCAAATGCTGATTAAACTTGACCCTGATTCGCCGATGCCGACTGATTCCAACTGGCGTAAAATTTACATGGCGGCGCGGCCCGAGCAGATGTGGCGCTTGCCTTCAGCCGAGCTTGATGAGCTGTTGCGAAATACCCCGGCATCTCTGGGCTATCCGCCCGATTTGCTGCGCAAATCTGCTCAGCGTTTGTCTGAAATACACGACGCATATGCTCCAAACTAACAAGGAGAGCGGGTGACCAACGAACCACCCCAGGCAAACAGAATTTTGCAGCAGGTCTTTGGCTTCAGCCAGTTCCGTCCCTTGCAACAGCAGGTGATCGATCAGGTTACGGCTGGTGGCGACGCCTTTGTCCTCATGCCGACTGGCGGCGGAAAATCCCTTTGCTACCAGATCCCGGCCCTGCTGCGCCCAGGGGTTGGTATTGTGGTGTCGCCGTTGATTTCCCTGATGAAGGATCAGGTCGATGCCTTACGTGCCAACGGGGTGCGCGCCGCCTGTTTCAATTCCTCGCTGAATTCCGGGGAAGCCCGCCAGGTTCTGGAAGATCTGCATCAGCAAAAACTTGACCTCTTGTATGTCGCCCCCGAGCGCCTGACCAACGATGATTTTTGTCAGCGTTTGCAATCCCTTGACATCGCCTTGTTTGCGATTGATGAAGCCCATTGTATTTCGCAATGGGGCCACGATTTTCGGCCTGAATATCTGCAACTGGGCGAATTGCATCAGCGTTTCAATGGCGTGCCGGTTCTTGCCCTGACCGCCACGGCGGAAAAACAAACGCGGCTTGACATTCTCCAACGCCTGCGTTTGCATCGACCCTTGCAGGTTGTTGCCAGTTTCGATCGCGCCAATATTCGCTATACGGTTGTCGACAAACAACGCCCCTTTGAGCAGTTGCGTAAATTTTTAATTCCGCGCACAGACGAGGCCGGAATTGTCTACGCCTTGAGCCGTAAACGGGTTGAAGAAATTGCGGAAAAGTTACAGGAAATCGGCATCCGGGCTGCGGCTTACCATGCCGGGCTCACTGCCGAAACCCGCCGCGAGGTACAGGAACAATTCCAGCGTGATGATGTCCAGGTTGTCGTCGCCACAGTCGCTTTTGGCATGGGCATCGATAAGCCCAACGTGCGTTTCGTCGTTCACTATGATATGCCAAAAAATGTTGAAAGTTATTATCAGGAAACTGGCCGTGCCGGCCGAGATGGCCTGCCCGCCGAGGCCTTGCTCCTGTTCGGTTATGGCGA
>JAACTI010000071.1:15321-17073 GCA_009993495.1 Deltaproteobacteria bacterium
TGGCGATATCGCCATTGTGCGGGGTTTAATCGAAAAAGGCAGCAACCCGGAACAGGTGCGCATCGAAACGCAGAAACTTAATGCCATGAGTGCCTTTGCCGAAGGAACCACCTGCCGTCGGCGGGCCTTATTGGGCTATTTTGGTGAAACGCTGGCGCAGGATTGCGGCAATTGTGACATTTGTCTCGATCCTCCCCAAACCTATGATGCCACCGAAGATGCGCGCAAGGCGTTGTCCTGCGTTTATCGGGTCGGTCAGCGTTTCGGAGTTGGTCATGTCGTCGAAGTGCTTCGTGGAGGGCGCAGCGAGCGCATCAGCAAGTTCGGTCACGAAAAACTGACCACCTGGGGCCTGGGGCGGGAACAAAGTAATGAATATTGGAGTCATCTCCTCAAACAGTTGGTGCATTTGGGATATCTCGAACAGGATATGGCCAATTATTCGGTGTTGAAACTGACCGAAACGGCACGGCCCTTGTTGCGGGGTGAGATCAATCTTTTACTCGCCAGAGCGCGGGTTAAGACCGAGAAAAAGAAAAAAGCCCCACGTCGGGTGGTAGGGCTTGAATACGATGAACAACTTTTTCAGGTTCTGCGGGCCCGTCGCAAGCAAATCGCCGATCGTGATGCGGTGCCGCCCTATGTGGTTTTTGGTGATGCGACCTTGGCTGAAATGGCTGCAAGCCTGCCGACCAAAGCCGAAGATTTTTTGCTGATTAATGGGGTCGGCCAGCGCAAAATGCAGCGTTATGGTGCGGCATTTATGGAAGAAATTATCAATTATATCAGCCGCTGAAAACCAAAAACCTTCAGCTCGGGGATTGATCATGAAAATTGTTTCGTTCAATGTTAACAGCTTGCGCGCACGGTTCCACCAGCTACAAGCGCTGATCGAAAAACACGCGCCCGAGATTATCGGTCTGCAAGAAACCAAGGTCAACGACCCGGATTTCCCCCTGGCTGCGGTCGAGGCCCTCGGCTATCAAGTGGTTTATCACGGTCAGAAAACCCATTACGGCGTCGCGCTCTTGTCCAAACTGCCACCCCAGGCTGTACAAAAAGGCTTTGACGGCGAGCCTGTTGATCATCAGCGTCGCATGATTGCTGCAAATTATCCGCTCGCGGATGGCCGCACTCTGCGCGTTTTAAATGGCTATTTCCCCCAGGGTGAGAACCGCGATCATCCCACCAAGTTTGCCAATAAACGCCGATTTTACTCTCACCTGCAAGCCTGGCTCGAAAAATATGCCACGACTCAGGATCTGCTGGTTGTTATGGGCGACATGAATATTTCCCCTGAGGATACGGATATCGGCATAGGGGCAGAAAACGCCAAACGCTGGCTGCGCAGCGGTAAATGCAGTTTTCTGCCGGAAGAACGTGCGTGGTTGGAGAAAATCAAGACCTGGGGATTGATCGACAGTTTCCGGGCCCTGAATCCGGCGGTTGACGATCGTTTCAGCTGGTTCGACTATCGTTCGCGGGGCTTTGAAGACACCCCCAAGCGCGGTCTGCGTATTGATTTGATCATGGCAACGGCCCCGTTAATGAAAAACTGTGTCGAGACCGGAATCGACTACCAACTGCGTGGGCTGGAAAAACCCTCTGACCACTGTCCCATCTGGGCGGAATTTGCCCTTTAATCCCAACCTGTTAGCCCAAGTGAGGGCGCGCGGCATGAATCTCAACCAACACATTGAAGACTGGCTGACGACCCGCAAAGCGTCCTTTCAATCGGCTAATCGTCCCTTT
>JAACTI010000072.1 GCA_009993495.1 Deltaproteobacteria bacterium
TATTCAAGGGCTTCGCCGACACGCCATGTCCGCGCCAGATCACGGGTATAAAAGTAAGCGGCCAGACCCACTTCGGTGTCATTCGCCAGGCGAATCGCCTCTTCCTCGGTATCAAAACGAAACAAAGGGGCCACCGGGCCAAAGGTTTCCTCGCGCGCAATAAGCATAGCGGGGGTCGCATCGGCAAGCACGGTTGGTTCAAAATAACTGCCACCAAGGGTGTGACGCTTGCCGCCGGTTAAAATGCGTCCCCCCTTGGCAAGACAATCCTGAATGTGTTGTTCAACCTTTTCAACCGCCGCCAGATCAATCATGGGGCCCTGCTGGGTTTCGCCTTCCAGGCCGTTACCAACTTTCATATTCTGAACCGCCAGCGTCAATTTTTCGGCGAATTGCGCGTAAATATCGGTCTGAACCAGAAAGCGATTGGTACAGACACAGGTTTGTCCGGTATTGCGATATTTCGAAATCAGCGCCCCTGCCACCGCCGCATCAATATCGGCATCTTTGAAGACAATAAACGGAGCATTGCCCCCTAGCTCCATGGAAACTTTTTTCATGGTCGCCGCACACGCGGCCATTAACTGCTTGCCCACCTCCGTCGAGCCCGTAAAAGTAAGTTTACGCACCGCAGGGTTGGATGTCATTTCCTTGCCGATGGCTGTCGACGAACCGGTAATAACACTGAAAATTCCAGCGGGAATTCCAGCACGCTGGCCCAGTTCGGCCAAGGCGAGGGCGGAAAAAGGTGTGGCTGAGGCCGGCTTGACCAACATCGGGCAGCCCACGGCTAAGGCGGGCGCAGCCTTACGCGTGATCATCGCCGCAGGAAAGTTCCATGGCGTCACCGCAGCACAGACGCCAATCGGTTGTTTTATCACCACCAGGCGCTGCTGTTGGGTCGTCGGTGGAATCACATCACCGTAAATACGCTTGCCTTCTTCGGCAAACCACTCAATAAAGGCAGCGGCGTAAGCAATTTCGCCGCGAGCTTCGGCCAGAGGCTTGCCTTGCTCAGCCGTCATGATTAAGGCCAAATCGTCTTGATTGGCCATCAGCAGCTCATACCAGCGCCGAAGAATTTTACTGCGTTCCTGAGCGGTTTTAGCCTTCCAGCCCCCCCAGGCTGAGGTCGCAGCTTCAATCGCCCGCCGGGTTTCCGCCCTTCCCATACGTGGCACCCGGCCAAGAATCTCACCGGTTGCCGGATTGGTCACCTCAAGAGTTTGACCATCATCACTGTCGCACCATTGTCCGGCAATAAAAGCCTGTGTTTTCAGCAGCGACATGTCTTTCAATGTTAATTTCGACATTGCAAATTTTCCCTTTCCCAAAAAACGATTTCCGTCAGCCCCTTCTCCTCAGGCAGAGCAAAACAAAGGGGTATCCATTCAGCTTCTTAGACACCGAGCCCGAGCCCCCTATGCCACGAATCACAGGAATCTACCCTTGCGTTGAGCTGTCGCCATTGCTTGCTCCGAATTTTTTTACCAAAGACAACAACTTGATATTATTGTCTTTCAACTGGAGTACGGATCCAAAAATCAGGAACAAACCACCCCAACAACCTAGCATGACTCACGCAAACAGTACAACAACGACGACGCAACGCACAGCGTCTTAACCCTGAATTCGCGCTTGCACTGAAAAAAGCGAAAGCATTAGAATATAAGGTGTTTCATGTTTTATCGATTGACATACCAGCGGAACATGGGCTATAAGCCCCGCACTGTCTAGCGGCTCCAAGACATGGCAGCAATTAGCGTTAAAGGTCTCAATGATTTTTTTTACCCGCAAAACCAACCTGTTTTTCTTGTTTGTGTGTGCCACCAGTCTGCTGCTGGTCAGTTGTACCGACAGTGTTGCTCCTATCTACCGCGAGCCGCTTCCCGGCTTGGTGCATGCTGGAAACCTGGCCGATCTTGAAGCGATTTTCAAGCGTTACAATTACAGCATTCCCAATCTTCACCAGGGTGTACCACCACTGATTGTTCAATCTCTGCCTGATGATTTCGCTGAGCTAACGACTCCAGAAACCAAAAAAACTTCTTTTTTCAAAATCCTGCTCCCGATGGTGCTACTGGCGAATGAACGTATTCGTCAAGAACGCCAGGTGCTGCTGCAAATCGTGGCGCAACTTGAAAAGAATCAAGCTATTGATGACCGCCAACAGCATCTGCTGCGCACGCTGAAACAACGCTATAAGGTTAAGGGTGATCTGTTGAGTGGGGAGACTCTGGATATCCTCAAACGCCGCGTCGACGAAATACCCGCCGCGCTGGTTCTGGCCCAGGCCGCCAACGAATCAGCCTGGGGGACGTCGCGATTTGTCCGTGAAGGCAACAATCTTTTTGGCGAATGGACATTTGTGCCTGGCACGGGGATAGTGCCTCTCGATCGACCTGAGGGGGAAACTTACGAAGTGCGCCGCTTCAATAATCTGTATGACTCGATCCTCGCTTACCTGCGCAACCTGAATACGCATCCCGCGTATCAGACCCTGCGTCAACTCCGTGAAAAAGCCCATCAACAAGGGCGAAAACCCCGCGGCGTCGAGCTTGCCGAGGGGCTGACAAACTACTCAACCCGCGGCGAAGTCTACGTCTCTGACTTAAAAAAGATTATTCGCACCAACCATTTACAGCGCTTCACCTCGGTCAGCTTGCGTCAAGGCTGAGGCGGCACCTCAAGCGGCCTTTGAGGCTGCACCCACAGCTGGCTGAACCAGTACCAGCGACCGTCTTTGCCTTGAGCTGTCAGGGTATATTTGTTACGGCGGCCACGGAGGGGAGCTTGCGCCTTGATCCTTAACACCCCTGTTTTTTGCGCATCAGACTGCACCACGCAAGTGTTTTGTCCCTGTACAAAACAGTTGAAGCTGTGAAATTGCCGCATGTCTTGCTGTAAACGCAAGCGCAGCTCAGGCGGATTCTGCTGCCGGACAATAGGATCGACGCCTTCTGCACTAACAACCGGCAAAGCCTGCATCTGTACCTTTTCCATAAATCCCTCCAGGGTTGCGTAACCGCCCCCCATGGGAAAGCGTGGCAGCGCCCAATTATTCGACCACTGTGACACCACTCCCGATTGTTGCGCAAAGGCCGCACTAAACCCCATATCCGTCAGCAGATCGGCCAACACGGGGTGATATTCGCCGTAGGGATAGGCGAAAAGCTCCGGCACCAGACCGAGATGTTCTTGAAAAGCGGCACTGGCGCGTTGGATATCTGCCCTGACTCGCCCTTGCCACTGACTGAAATTTTCGTCGGCCTCCAGCTCAAGCAAATAAGCGTGGCTCGCGGTATGATGACCGATTTCGACCCCCTGACGCTGCAACTCTTTTATTTGAGCCCAACCGAGGTAACCGCTCGTTCCAATGCTGTCAGTATTCACAAAGAGGGTCACCGGAAAGCCATAAGTCCGCAGCAGCGGCCAGGCCGTTTCGGCAAAGCTAACAAAGGCGTCATCGACGCTGAGGCCAAGACTCTTATCTGGCAGCGGTTGCCCCGCCTGCATTTTTTTGACGATTTCCGAGAGGGCGAGAACCTGGTACCCTTGTTTTTGGAGATACTTGAGTTGTTCAGCAAAAATTGTCGGGGCGATGTTGGTTGAAGGAAAACGCTCCTCACCAAAGCGATGATAAATAAACACACTGGTGTCCGCACTCGCCGGAGCCAGACTACATAGCAGTAAAACTGTCATGAAACCGGAGATTTGCTGAATAAATCTGCTCATTTTTTGTGTCATCAGCAGTCTTTGACTTTTTTGCGCAGGTATCGCCGAATGGTGTTGCGCGCTTTAGGGGTCACCGCCCATTCGAGCCATTTAGGCAGAACCGATGGAGCGTCAATAACTTCAATTGAAATCTGGTCGCCATCCAGCAGGCGAGTTTTGAGCAATCGGGTCTGCCCGTTAATGCGGGCGCGAAACGCATGAATCCCGAGTTTTTCGTGAATATCGAAGGCAAAATCAAGGGCACTGCTGCCTTCGGGCAAAACGCGACTTTCCCCCTTGGGGGTATAAACCTGAATGTTTTTCGAAGCCAACATGAGTGATTGCGTATCGAAAGCCGATTCACCTTCGGTCAACGACTTCATTAAATCGCGGAAATTTTCCCGCCGAAACTCAAATCCGGGGGCCAAAACCCCGGCTTCATTGAAGCGCGCCAGTTTACGCGTGGTGATTTCCACACGCATCCGCTTTTCCCCTGCCTGAATTGTGGTTTTAAGCGACTGGTAGCCATGATGTGAAGGCACCACAAGATGATCACGCAATTTACCGGGAATCGGGGGATAAAGGTTATGCAAAACCCCCAGAAAACGATAGGCATCCATCACCCGGTCAACCTGGGCCTCAAGGGTAAAGAGTGCAGAAAAACCACGCCCGGCTTCTTTGGCGGCCGCAATGGAAAAAGGCCGCCAACGCTCTTTGAGCAAGATCCCCAGTTTTTCGTGTTCGCAGGCATTGACAACCCGGGCGCGTTGCTGACGCAAAAACGAGACCGTTTCCTGACGCACCTGTTCGACGCGCTGATTGTAAATTTTTCCACGGCGTGAATAGAGCAGGTGCAAAGACGACGAATCGAGGGTTGCAGCCACATATCTCATCCCCAGATGATTGGCCAGGGGCACATAAATTTCGCGGGTTTCCTCTGCAATACGCTTCTGCTTGTGGGCGGGCAAGGCATTAATCGTATTGAGATTATCAATGCGATCCCAAAATTTCAGGCACAGAACGCGGACATCTTCAATCGCCGCCAAAACCTGCTTGCGATAGGTTTCCATTTTGGTGGCTTCACGGCTGAGTTCCGTCGATTCGACTTTCGTCAGGCCATCGACCAAGAGCGCGACCTCTTCGCCATATTCGCTGCGGACATATTCGATACTCACGGGAGTATCTTCGACCACATCGTGAAGCAGAGCAGCAACAATTGAGGGGAAATCCATCCAGTGGCGTGCCGCCAGATGCGAAACGCGCAGAGGGTGAAAAATATACGGCTCCCCCGATTTCCGCATCTGCCCCTCATGCCATTTTCGCGCATCGTTCAAGGCCCGTTGCACGGCGTCTAAACCCTCAACAAAACCCTCTTCTGACATGCCGCCGCCGTAGTGGGTTGTTAAAAGTTCAAGAATATCGGTAGTTAAACGGAGTACCGTTTTTTCGTCGTATTTCACCATATTGCAACACTGTCTTACCAAAGATTGAAGGAAAAAGGAATTGAGAGGGTGGCTATCCGGGCGGCCAGTTCATGCGGCGCCCCCCCAGCAGGTGAAAATGGAGGTGCCAAACGACCTGTCCGCCGGCACGATTGCAGTTGTTCACCAGACGAAAACCCTCGTCGGCAATCCCGCGTTGACGCGCAATCTGTGCCGCGACCAGGTGAATATGACCGATAAGCAACTGTTCGTCACGGGTTAAATCGAGCAAAGTGGCAATATGTCGACGTGGAATAATTAAAACATGCTGTGGTGCCTGGGGCTCAATGTCATGAAAAGCAACCACCAGATCATCCTGATAAACAATATTCGCCGGGATGTCACCCACGGCAATTTTGCAAAACAGACAGTCAGCACTCATGGCGTCTCCCGGTTCTATCCGCAGGATGCGTTTTTCTTATGGAAAAAGCTCAGGGTAGTAACAAACATTTTCGGTGCAGGATACTCCGAAAATCCGCTGATGTGAAGCAATTGCGGCCTGGCGGTAACCCTCAAAATCATGGTTTTCAGCCGCCAAGCGTAAAAATTCTGCCGTCAAAGAGATATTGGCCAGCTTCCGCCGGGTGGGGGCACCCCGTCCCACCAGTTTCAAGCCGTCAAAACCGGCCTTGAGCAGAAAAGGAATGGCACAGAGTCCACAACCGTGGCGGCGATCCGTTTGAGACCAGCGTGCCTGCTGCGCCATTATTTCGTGCAAACCCGCCGAAGCCGGTGGTGACTGGGGTTCGATCTGGTAGGGAATTTCGCAGGGCCAGATTTTATCCGAGCTGCTGTGATGAAAGGAACAAAGCCCTTCGGTATTGGGACATTTTCCCACCAGCAAAAAAGCATCGCAGGGCAGATCGGGAACCGCCTGCCGAAGCTGCTGCATTTCGGCCAAAGTCAGATGACGCGGCAAAATAGCGCGACCAATGCCGTGCCCTTGATAAAATCTTAACGCGGCAGAATTCCCCAGATGCGCCAGAGTACTGGCGTGATAGAGCAACGTGGGAAATTGCTTTTTCAAACGCCGCAAAAGCCCGAGGTCGGCAAGAATGATACTACCAACCCCCGCGGCAACCGCTTCTGCCACATAATCAAGCAGCAGGGGTAATTGTTCGTCGGTATAAAAGGGCGCATTGAGGGTCAGGGCAAAATCAGCCCCAAGGGCACGACAACTGGCGACCACCTGGCATAAATCCGCATAAGAATCAATCTGCGCCCCAGCAAAAGTCCGTTGATTAACCGATGCCAATAAGCCGAAGCGTTGCTGCCAAAGGGGTGGCACATAGCCGCCGTAGAGCTCATTGGCACCAGCGTTGATCAGCGCTGGAGCCTCAGCGGCATTATCAACCGGGGAAATGATTTTCATTCGGTTGATACCCCGCGTTTTTTCCAGATGTGTTCACGTCGATAATCCCACCAGCTGCCGTCAACGGGCGCGGTTAGCGTTTCCCCCACCACCACCAGAGTCAACGCCGGTTTTCCCGTCGGATCAGTGAGATTGAAATAGTCGCGGCCTGCCGTCTCAAAAACGATAGTATCGAGATCACCGAGAAGAATTTCTTCTCCCGGTAATCCCAGGCGATGAAGCAACGCAATCGGGACAGAGGCTCCATAGCCCCTGCGCAGGGTTGCACATAATTCTTCAAGAGGCAAATTATTCATATAAATCAACAACGAAGCGCCTTTGCCGGCTAAATCTTCCAGTCGCGGCATACCCTCTTCGTTGCCGAGAGTCCGCGGCGAGACCAGAATTGCCCGGTTACAGATTCCGGGCAAGTCGAGGGTGCGTTTCAAGCGTGCAGCAGCGGCGTTGGCAATGCCGACGCCGGGAACCACCTGAGATTGAGCGCCGAAATGATCAATTAGAGCCTGGAAGGGGGCGTAAAAGGTCAGATCACCCGGAATTAAAAAGGCGACATCGGCCCGTTGCAAGCCAGCATTTATCTTTGCCAGGAGTTCGGAAAAGTCAAAATCAAAGGGGCAGCAAACCTCTTTTCCCCCTAAAAAATCAGCACAGGTGTGTTCGTAGGGATCAGGGGCAAACACCAACTGAGCCTGCCGCAAAGCAGCGACTCCATGCAGGGTCAGCAACTGAGGATCACCAGGGCCGGCACCGATAAACCAAACTTTTTTCATAGAGACGAACTCCGTTGCAGACACATGAGAAATTCACGGTTGCCCTTGCTACCTAAAACCGGAGAATCAATGACGCCGACAACGCGGCAACCCAAGGTTTCGGCCAATTGGCGTACCTGAGCAACCACCTGCTGATGTAAATTTTCATCACGCACAATACCGCCCTTGCCCACCAAACCGCGACCAACTTCAAACTGCGGTTTGATCAAAGCAATAAGCCAGGCATCTGCGCTCAAGAGATTCAGGGTTGGCGGCAGTACTTTGGCCAGAGAGATAAAGCTGGCATCAATCACCGCCAGCGTCGGCAGCTGATCCAGCTGGTCGGGGGTTAAATTCCGGATATTACAACGCTCCATATTCACTACCCGTGGATCCTCCCGCAGTGACCAGGCCAGTTGACCGTAACCAACATCGACAGCATAGACACGTGCAGCCCCCTTCTGCAACAGGCAGTCGGTAAAGCCGCCGGTACTGGCCCCCACGTCCAGGACAATTTGTCCCCTGACGTCCAGCGCAAAATCTTCAAGGGCGTGGGCAAGTTTGAGGCCGCCACGTGAAACGTAAGGGATATCTTCCCCCTTGAGGCGCAACTCGGCATCCAAAGGGAAACGCGCACCGGCCTTGTCGATCCGGTGGTCATCAACGACCACCAACCCTGCCAGAATCAGGGCCCGAGCCCGTTCTCGTGATGGCACCAGACCACGATCGACCAGCAATTTATCCAAACGTTCCTTGTTCAATTTCACCAACTCCTGCACCCCGGAAACAACTGATAAAAAAAGAGGTGCCAGGCACCTCTTTTTTGTAAACCGTGACACAGTCACATCTCAAGAGAAAAAACTGTCACGGTTGGTCGCAAAAACCTCTTCAACCTCCTCAAGAGCCATGTCGATTTGGTTCTGATCCAGCTTCAGCACCAGCGCCCCCGGGCACTGAGCAACATCAACCGACTCGTTTGGTTCACGTGCGCCAATCCCCAGACGCGCACAGATCTGATCCGCCAAATTCACCGTTGCTACCAGGCGCAGCAGGGTTTCGTCAGCATCGGTCGAGAGTTGCACATCTTCATGATGCAGGGTCGACTGAATCAACTCAGCGGAAAAATTCCACTTATCAAGCACCGCCGCACCAATAACAGCGTGAGCATAGGGAAAATGACGCCCCTCTATGGCATTGAATGTGCCATCACCCGCATAAAAAGAGGTCATCAGGGCGTGAAAACTTTCAGGATCGCTGTAATTCATGACGATCTGGCCCAGATGACGAAACAGGCCCGCCAGAAAAGCCTCTTCAGGATCCGCCGACTTGAAGCGCCGGGCCAGAATGCGGCACCCCAGGGCGCAACCGATGGAATCTTCCCAGAGCAGTTTTTCCAATAAACCGTAAGATTTTTTCATCCCTTCAAGACTGGCGGCCAATACTAGTGAGCGCAGAGTGCGTTCCCCAACAATGGCAATGGCATGATCCAGGGTTTTAACCTGGCGTTTCAAACTGAAAAAAGCCGAATTGGCCACCTTGAGTAGTCGGGCCGATACCGCCGGATCGGTAGAGATGGTCTGGCCAAGCTGAACGTAGTTGGTTTCGGGTTTCTGGAGTAGTTGCAAAACCTTGGTTGCCACCACCGGCATCGGCGGCAAATCACCAATAGAGTGCACAACAGTTTGAAAATCTGTGCTCATTGCTTGCTCCTGCAATCATCGTTTGTGGGATGCCGCAAAGTGTACCAGACCTTCTGCAAATTACTAACAATTAAACCTGTAAAAAGCAGTTATTCACGCGAAAATGCGAAGTTCACGAAGAAAAACGGCTGGTTAAGCAAAAGGTTCAAACAAGCTGTCCGGCGAATGTCTGTTTTGCCATAATGCGCTATTTTTTCGTGTCTGTTCGCATCTTTCGCAGTTCAAAGAGCCATTTTCAGGATTATGCGTTATCGAGGAAAAGATCAGTTTTCAAGGGTTTTCCCGGGCAGATAGCGTAAGACGCGAAATCCCTGACACCTTCTTCGCGCAACACCGCTTCGTCGATGAAAAAGTTGCCGCTACACTCGGCCGCCTTGCGCTTGAAAATAGCCAGGGCGGCAGCGGCAACGATGCGTGGATTCCGACAGTTATCCCGGTTCACCAGACCTTTGAGCATAGCCAAAGCCGCCGTATCAATCACCGTCTGCGGCCAAAGAGAATTCACCCCCACCCCCTGCGGGCCGAATTCGGCCGCCAGCCCCAGGGTCACCATGCTCATGGTGTATTTGGACATGGTATAAGCCGTGTGATGAGCGAACCATTGGGGGCGCAGGTCAATGGGCGGCGACAGGGTGAGGATATGGGGATTATCGGCCTTGAGCAAATACGGCAGGCAGGCCTGACTGGCGACAAAGCTGCCCCGCGCGTTGACTTGCTGCATCAGATCAAAACGCTTGATCGGCACAGCAAGGCTGCCGGCCAGATAAATGGCGCTGGCATTATTGACCAGAATATCGATACCACCAAAATGTTCGGCTGCCTGGGCCGCACATTCGGCCACCCGTTCTTCATCACGGATATCCATCACCAACGGCAGACATTTCCCACCGGCCTTCTCAATCTGCTCGGCGGCGGTATGGATGGTACCGGGCAACTTAGGCTGCGGCTTGTCGCTGCGTGCGGCAATGACGATATTGGCCCCCTGCTCCGCCGCGACCAGGGCTATTTCCAGACCGATCCCCCGGCTGCCACCAGTAATAAAAAGGGTTTTTCCTGTAAGACTCATGAGTATATCCTTTCTGAAGTGTCAGAAAAAAGCCCCGGCAAAAAGAAAGACTGCCGGGGCGCAAACAGATCAAGTTTAAAATCAGGGCGCGGCCAGATAGCCACCGACCTGCATCTGTGCTCCGGTGGTCGCTTTGACCTGTAGATCCGGTGAATACCCTGCGTACCAGGTCTCTTCGGCACTAAACAACGGACT
>JAACTI010000358.1:0-212 GCA_009993495.1 Deltaproteobacteria bacterium
TCCGGCTAGCCGCTAGCGGCTCGTGAGCGGCGCCTAGCGTTCTTTATATTGTAAAGTTTCGTGATGACCCTCAACATCTTTTCCAGATTCCCAACCGCAGCCAGAATGGCCGCGCCTCTTGTCACCGCCTGGCACCACTTCCGAACTATAAGCCCAGCGTGGCCAGGGGTGTCGTTCACACCAGCCAATTTTCCACGGTCAATTCGGGGATA
>JAACTI010000358.1:319-3827 GCA_009993495.1 Deltaproteobacteria bacterium
CTCAGCGCGGACTCGGCCGCAGACAAAGGCGGCCTTGCTGTCGAAACCAAGAAGATTCACCGCCGGCAACAAAACTTCCTGCAGGTTCCGCAGATGATGGGCGGGCCTGTCGCTTTTACACGCGCCATAAACGATTTCCGAGACGGTGACGGTGGAAATGTGCTGCTGATTGCGAGGGAGGTCGGCCAGTCTGGCCAACAAACCAGGGGTCGGCTGTTTTTTGAAGATATTGGTTATGATGTCCGTATCAAAGAGATACATCGCGACCTTCCCCTCCCTGGCGCCGGAGTTCGCCGAGATCAGTAAGTGCCTCAGCCACTTCCTCAAAATCCGGCCAGGAAGAGGCCACCGCGGCAAGCCCCTGCCGCTCTTGATGCTGCTCGATAATCTTCAGATCGTCCAGACTGACCAAGGCTGCCACCGGCTTGTCGCGCCGGGTAATGACGAATCGTTCATGGCCATGGGCGCTCTTGGCAATAAGTTCTGAAAGATGACTTTTTGCATTGGCAACGGATACTTGCGTCATAATGTAACTCCTGTGGACAAAAGACTACAGTTAGACAAGATGACCATTATGATCACATCATAGTCATCTTTCGGGCAACTTGTCAAGACAAGGGTGGGGTCGGTAGTGGGTCAGTTTGAATTTGTATGCTTGAGCGGTTAAGATAGTAGTCGATTTGGATGTTTCGGTTCCGGGTCATAAATATTATTTTAGGCAATAAGTTGGTTTAGTTTGCAAAACTTTCAAAACAGTTTACATTCTTATCATGACTAAGGCTTTACGGTTGACTTCCTGTCATTCATCCATTATGAAGGGTGTTACCATGGAGAACCTAAAGCGCCTAAGGGAAATAGTCCTTGAAAAGTCTTTCATGTATAATGAAGACTCTCCGTTCCGTCTATCTTCCGGACTACTCAGCCCATTTTATTTTGATTGTAAAAAGACAACGCTGGACCCGGAAGGATCTTGCTTGATTGGTGAATTGCTTTTTGAATTTGTAAAACAATGGCCTATCATGGGCGCTGGCGGCCTTACGCTGGGAGCCGACCCACTCGGGGGAGCCCTAATGTACGCCGCTTGGAAACATAAGCGTAAAATAAATCAATTTATTGTTCGTAAACAATTGAAAAGCCACGGGGCAATCAAGTGGGTTGAGGGCAATATCCAAAGGGGCGACAGTGTTGTTATCTTGGATGATGTTATTACAACTGGCAATTCGGTAATAGAGGCTATTGACCACGCACGCGAAGATGGGTTGAATGTATTTGGCGTATTGGTTTTGGTTGATCGGCAAGAATTTGATGGAATGAACAAAATAAAAAAATTGGTCCCAAATGGTTCAGTCACCGCATTAATCAACAGAACAGAAATTATGGATATATATAACGAAATCACGAAAAGCACTCCTAAAAATTTACACCACCTCGAATGTTGTCGTGCATGTAATGGCTAACATTTTTTCTGTACGATACTTAAAAGATAATATTTCCTTTTGTAAGGAAAAATTTAACGATAATTTGATTATTATTTTTTGTATATCTGTAATACTAAGTAAAATAATTGACGAATGGGAAGAAGAAGGGTTGATGGAAAATGCGCGATTGAATGAGTTAACTCCTTTATTAAATAAAATTATTCAGTTTATTCAGGCGCCTCCATCAAATTTGCTAGCTGGTATTAGTGAAATAATAAATGAAGCAAAAGACAAAATCAATATCCCTGTCTAGGATTATCAACTAAATTAGTTCTATAATATCCTCAATATCCCAAAGCCGATCCGTAACCCCTGCCGCCATAGCCGGTGTTACCTTCAATGTTTGGTGAATCCTGACGAAGTTGTAATACATGAAATGCAGAACTACGGCGCATTCAAGGTTTTCTACCTTCTTTGAAAAAGCATTCGTCAGCCGGGGTCATAAAGGGGTAGAGTAGAGCACTGATTCGAGCAGTTGTTTCCGGCCCTTGTGATGACGCCTCGCCGCACGCGGCTATTACGTGTTCCAAAATCATTCCTCCTCTCCTCAATGCTCCCTCATCAAACCGTGCGTACGGTTTTCCCGTACACGGCTTTCCGATGTTCTTTGTCATAAGGCATACGTTTTTCGCCACCCTGCGGTTGTTGGAAGTTTGAAAAGTCCATAGCTGCCATAGAGCTTGGAGGTCGGCAGGTGATGATAGGCCTGAGCCCGGCTATGTAGTTTAAAGCGCCGGCGCAAATGGGTGCGCAGCCGTTCTTCAACATGCCATTTCACATCCCCGAATACCCCGGTGCTGTTGCGATAGTGAAAATATTCGCTCCAGCCGCGCAGGCTCCTGTTAACCTCTGCAACAACCTCGGTTAAAGGAATCGGCGTCCGTTTCCGGTCAGTCAATATCTTTACGCGATTCTTGACCCGTTTAACCGATCGCCGGGATGGCTCGACGTGTGGATACAATTTGCCACTTTTGCGACTCTGACGCAGACAAAAGGAGAATCCGAGAAAATCAAAGCTCTCCTTATACGCATTAACAATGCGTGTCTTTTGCTCATTAAGACGCAAATCCAGCAAGTTTAACACATCCTGCAATACCCTGAACGGCCGGTCAACGTTTCCGGCACAGAGAATAACCAGATCGTCCGCGTAACGGACGATCCGTGCGCCATACCGTTTTGCAAGCTCATGGCGTTCCCATATCCTGTCGAGCAGGTGCAGATACAAGTTTGCCAGCAGAGGTGAAATTACACCGCCCTGTGGTGTGCCAAGTCGATTACCCTTGCCACCACCTGTTGTCCGACGCTTTCCATTCTTGTCTTCTTCCACGACTGCGGCTTTCAGCCATTGCTTGATCAGCCACAGTATTCCCCCGTCGCTGATACGCTCAGCAACAACTGCCAACAGTTTGGCATGAGGGATTGTGTCAAAGTACTTGGATAAATCCGCGTCGATGACCTGGCCATGCCGCCGCAACAAACTTTCGGCAACGGCATCGGCTGCGTCATGGGCCGAGCGTTTGGGACGGAACCCGTACGACGTATCGCAAAAATCCGCCTCAAATATCGGCTCAATGATCAGCTTGACCGCCATCTGCGCCACCCGATCCCTGATAGTCGGGATGCCAAGCGGCCTCTCGCTCCCATCAGGTTTGGGAATCCATACCCGGCGTACTGCCTGGGCACGGTAGCTTTTACTTTCCAACTCTTCCTGCAATTTCCGCAGAAAATTTTCCTCCCCTTCTCCGGCCTCTATGCTCGCAAAGCTCACACCGTCAATACCCGGCGCTCCCTTATTTGAGCGAACAAGATGATACGCATGACTCAGAATGTCGCGCCGATATATCTTGTCATAAAGGGCGTAGAAGCGAAAGGAAGGCTCTGACTTGGCCTTACAATAGAGCTTCCTCTGTAGCGTCCTGATCTTTTCAGGGGTTGATAGTGTCACTGCACAATCTCCTTGATCCTCCACTCGTTGGTTGCGTGAACAAAGCAGGGTCCCTTTCCTCGGGCAGAGTTATGTTGTCTCTTGC
>JAACTI010000359.1 GCA_009993495.1 Deltaproteobacteria bacterium
AACCTTGGAGTAAAAATGATCCATGAGAGTCAAGGGCACCTCGCGCAGAGCCGCAAAGGCGCAGAGAAAACCCAAGGTCTTATGGCTTGAATGCAGACCATAACTTTTGTTTTTCTCGCGCTTAATCGGTTCTTTGTGCCTTTACTCTAAAAGGTTTTTGTCCTTCTTTGCGGCTCTGCGCGCGGCGACTTTGACTTTGACGTGAGTTGCGTGGCACGCCGCTGTTTAGCGGGTCACCACGGCGAGTACTTCGACGGTTCCGTCTCCCGCGGCCAGCAGGCGATGCTTGACCGATGAGTCGAAGTAGGCGGCATCGCCCTCTTTCAAAACAAAACGCTCGTCATCGAGCAACAATTCGGCCTCACCGCTAAGAATCAGGAGAAATTCTTCTCCTTCGTGGTTATACAAATTTTCTTCGCTGGCCCGTTCGGAAACCGTCAACAGAAATGGCTCCATTTTTTTGTTACTTTTGCGATACGACAGGGTCTCATAGGTGTATCCGTGGCCGGTGCCATCACGTGAGATGACCCGGCTGACAATACGCCGATCTTCCTTATGGACAATTTCGTAACGTGAAATCGCCTCGCTTTCTTCAAAGAAGAAGCTCATTTTCACATCAAAGAATCGCGCAATTTTCGATAAAGTCGCAATGGGAGGTGAAACGTTGTTGTTTTCAATCTGTGAAATTAAGGCTGGCGAAAACCCGGTCTCGGTGGCAACATCCTGAAGTGTCAACTTGCGCTCTTTACGCAGCTGTTTGATTTTTTTACCAATATTGAATTCCATGTTTTTCCTGAAATAGAATAGGGTTTTAGACTCGCAGGGTATAGCCGACATGGTAGAAAATGTCAAGAGCAGTATTTATTAAGCTTAAAATCTTTCATTCTGGCTAAATACTAACCAAAAATATTTACCGACTTTTAAGCAGGCTTGTGCTAGCCTTTGCCCAGAACCGCCAGCCTGCAGGGCCTCTGTCATGAAACGCGAAATACGTCAGCATAAAATTCTCAACCTGATCGCAATAGAAACAGGCATCTCTGCCGGTATGCTGGCAAAACAGTTAAGGGTTTCGCGCATGACCATCCACCGCGACCTGGCGGCATTAGCGGCTCGGGGACATTTGCGCCGGATCCATGGGGGTGCGCTCCACAAAAATTACGCCCATGCGGCACCTGCGTTAAACTGCCCGATCTGCCAGCGCAAACCGCTGCCGCACCAGCAAGCAGAAATCATAAGCCCGGCAGCGCTGGAAACCAAAACCTGCTGCACCACCTGTGGCTTACGCTACTATCTGACGCGCACGGATCGGGCAAAGCTCTGGGTGCGCGATCTCTTGACCGGCCAGCGACTTGCCGCCGAACAGGCTTTCTTTTTGATCAACTCGGCCGCTGTTTCCTGCTGCCAGCCGTCAACCATCAGTTTTGCGCAACAGAATCAGCTGGCACTTTTCCAAACAGGTTTCGGCGGCACGGGGGCACGCTTAGCCGACGCCCTCGATTTTTTGCGCATCAACCACCACCTTTTTACGGCGAACGATGAAACAACCGACAACCAGCCAAATTCACATAATGGGGATCAACGGTGAAAACATTTCTTATTTTCTGTTGCAGTTTTTTTATTCTTACCAGTTGTTCGCAGGTAAAAGTCGAGCAAAAGGAGGATTTTGTCGCCTTGCGACGTCCTCAGCAGCTGTTTATCTTGCCCTTCTCCACCGTAATGGTTCCCAATGCGGTGAGCGAAGGATTTTTCGACCGTCTTGTCGATAACCTTAACCAGGGTCAAGCAACAACTGGGCTCGAATTTGTCATTCTGAAACAAGACCCGCAAGTCATTGGCACCAAGTGGCTGAGTGAGCACACTTACGTGGCGGGAGAAATTTCTGCCTACGTTGAAGACCGAGGGAGCACCACGGTCTCCTTGCGCGCCAAAACCCGCCTGATTTACTACGCGGCCGGAGCCGCTGAACCCAGCCTGAAGCTGAGCTATCCAGCGGAGGTTTTTTACGAGAAAGATTATCAAACCATGGATGCGGCCCGTTTGCAGCTAGCCGAAAAGATAGCGGATCAGCTAGCACAAAAACTGCTTGAAACCCTGGCTGGATCCTGAGCATCCCCCCGTATGCCCCCTCTCGGCAAAGCCTGTGGGGAAATAAAATACAATGTTCAGCGTATTTTTCCACAGGCTCTTAGCACTCTTTTTAGTGGAGTGCTAACAAACCCCTTGACAATTCATTTCAAGTGATTATTATTGGCTCTGTTAGCACTGTCTTCCAGGGAGTGCTAACACGGATTTCACCCAGATCTGATCTGACCCCAGAC
>JAACTI010000360.1 GCA_009993495.1 Deltaproteobacteria bacterium
AACGTAGAGTTGAGGGGCTGCCACGCTTTTCGGCAGTCCCCTCGAACGCCGGGTTAGCGCTTTTCATCAGTTAAATCCAGGGTAGGTGTCATTGTCGCCACGCCGATATGGTAGTAGCGAGGGAGCGTAATAGACCAAGCTCATTTCATTATGAACGCTTGTTTTAATTACTGCTGTTTTGCCTGAATCGCCTTCAGTGTTGCTGCATGAAAAATCACTCTCACGCAACTTTCCCACTTTGACTTCCCAAATCCAAACCGTGTCTCCTCGTTGATCTTTACCTTTCGTGTATTCGCCTGTCTTTGTTCCAAGCACATAGCGGAACGTGATATATGTCCCGGCTTTCGGCAGATGCCCTTTGGGTTTGTTGGTTTCTAGTGCCACCTTGAGTTCTAAGGCAACAGCGCCTTTGCCAATTGGCAAAAGATCAGGATAAGTATGCGGCCTATTTCTCTTGTATAAACCGTTCGAATGATCGGCAAGCCCACCACCAATCATATTTCCGACCATTGAAGATAAATTGGCAAGCTCAACCAAGTGGGCAATGGGCGGAGATCCCTTTTCGATTAACTGCTCATCAATAAGGTCAAGGGTTTGGTAACAACTATTGATCGCCCCAAGAAGATTCTCGCCACCCATTCCAGTAATTCGCCGATATGCCTCAATATTTCGTAAATAGTCTGCCTTCGGAGTTCTTGCGTTATGAATCGCTGCCAATTCGGAGACGCTTGCCTTCCCCGCAGCTATAGCGCCAGCTTCTTGTACCAATTCATGAAGTGGGTGTCCTAATGCGGCGGCAATTTGGTGAGCAACAGCGAGCGTCGGTGTTCGCTCATGCCTCTCAAGCAAACCAATTGTTGTTCTATGAACACCTGCCATGTCGGCTAATTGTTCAATAGTCAGCCCCGCTTGCATCCGAAGTTCTTTCACTAGATCAATGAAGCCAGTGAGAAATTCTTGGTCTCTGCTCATGTCTTTTCGCTCTTTGCATTCAATGGCGGAGAGTGTAAGTGGATTGACATTGCCCAACAACGAGACTATAGTCTCCACCGGATTAAGCTAAGGGGAATTTCATGAACAAACTACTCGATCTCTTTTGTGGCACTGGCGGTTTCTCAAAGGGTTTTGAAAGTGCTTCGCAAGGCAATTTCGAGGTTATATTTGGAATTGATTTGTTGCCAACTTCTGTTGAAACATTCAAGTTGAACCACAAAGAGGCATTTGGAGTTTCTGGCGATATAAGAAAATACAAAAAAAGTGAAGTGGCAGAGAAAATCGGATTGGGCCGAGGTGATATATCTGTAATAGTAGGCGGCCCTCCTTGCCAAGGATTTTCATCAATCAGGCCATTTCGCTCTGTAAATGATGACGATCCTCGAAATACTCTTTTTGAAGAGTTTGCATCATATGTGAACTACTTCAGGCCAAATGTTTTTGTGTTAGAGAATGTAACCGGACTTGCAACCCACAAAAATGGCGAAACAATTTCTGCTATGCAAGAATGCTTTAAGGGGCTTGGTTATGATTGCGATTGGCGGCTGCTTAATGCTGCGCATTATGGCGTTCCGCAGAAACGTGAGCGTTTGATAATGATTGGAGTTGAAAAAGGCGGGGTGATAAGGTTTCCAGAGCCAACACACTATTTTGATGGCGCAACAATTGGTTTCAGAGATAGGAGAAAAGTGGTTTCTGCGGCAAACGGCGATCTATTCATTGATAACCAGCTTTTGCCTGCGGTAACCGTACTGGATGCGATAGGTGATTTACCTAAAATCGCTTCTGGTGAGGAAATGGAAATATACACTTCTACGCCCAAAAATGACTATCAGACGAAACGGCGAAAAAATACAAAAACTCTAAAACTGCACTCGTCGACGGTTCATACAGAGAAAATGCTAGAGATAATTCGCCATGCAGGCAGAAACATTGACTGTATTCCTAAACACCTAATAACGAGTGGGTTTAGCTCATGCTATTCAAGATTAGATGCAGATGAGCCGGCTGTAACTATTACAGTAAATTTTGTTCATCCTGCTTCTAATCGGTGCATTCATCCGATGCAAGACAGGGCTCTTACGCCACGAGAGGGGGCAAGGCTTCAGTCTTTTGATGATGACTTTGAATTCTTTGGAAATAGAACGCAGATTGTTAAACAAATTGGTAATGCTGTACCGCCTTTACTTGGCAAAGCAATTGCGGAGCAGGTGGCGGCGTTGTTGTAGCGCTAACGTAATGTTGACACCGAAATCGGTGTATATCCTGCGCCGATAAAGAGTAGAATTCGGCTGGTTTTCAAGT
>JAACTI010000361.1 GCA_009993495.1 Deltaproteobacteria bacterium
CGAAAAAAAGGGGGATTGTCCACTTCAAAATGCACATCGGAAACACGCTTTTCGAAGGCAATCTGTAAAATCTGATTCAGAGTTTTCGCATCCATTTTAAGCAACCTCCAGGAAAAGTACTCGCACAATCCAGATCAATTTTTTGTCGGTGTTTTTTGCCGACTACGGATCATTTGCTCAAGGGTTAAACCCGATAGCCAGGCGAGGTCTTGCAAGATTTCGAGATTTATTTTGCGAATATGAGACTGGCCGAAATCGGCATAGATCAACGCGAGGGTTTTGCCCCCCGCGACCAGGGGCAGTAAGAGGATTTTTGATTTGTCCGGCGCGCTGATTTCGCCAAAAATCGCATCACGCACGGTGGTGTCATTAACCGCACCGAAAAACAGAGTGCCCTCGGCCACCGTTTTGGTGAGCAGACTTTCAGGGGGCAGGGGAACCGTAAATTTTAGCGGTGTCGAAGCCCCCAGGGTTTTATCCCTTTCGATCCCGAAGGATTTTTCTGCCTGCAGAACGCCTGTCCGCACGAGAAATATCATGCTGCGTTCAAAAAAATGGCTGGTGTGTTCAAGTAAAAAAAAGGCAATGTCAGTGGGTGATTGCAGGTGTCGCAGCTGGCCCAGAAAACGATGCTCGGCTTGCTCCGTTTCCGCTTGTTGCCGGTAAAATTGATGGATGAAAAGCGGGAAACTTTTCAAAAACTGAATAAAATCACCAATAAATGATTCGCGTCGATTCTCAGCCAGGGAGCGGGGGAGTACCGCGGCAGCTCCTGTTTGTACGGCTTGCAGGCTGTATAAATAGTCGACCGGGGCATAGAGTTGAATCAATTGCAGCTCCGGGTAACGGGTTGTCAATTCCTGACGAACCCTGGTCAGATCTTCGTGGCTGAAGCCTTCGCGATGAGTGACTGGGCAGTCGAAAACCACCACCGGTACCAGGGTGCGTTCCAGATTTTGCTGAATCAGGTTATCAACTTCTTGTGGATTGACAGCACTGAAAATTTTAATACCCGCATGGTTGCAACTGCTCAAGAGCCCATGCTCAACCAGCTCATTCGTGGTGTAAAGAATGAGGGAACGATGCTGTTCTTGTTCGTTTTTGGGCGTGCTGCTGCTGGAGAGCTGGCTGAGATATTCAATCAGTTCTTCGCGTTGCAACGCAGGAAAATCGGGTAAAACTTCGCGGACTTTCTGACGGTGGATTTCTGAAGGGTCGAAAGCTTCGAGGCCGGTAAAGGTTTCGGGAAGCTTAAGCGCGATTTGATCAATTGCATCAAGGCCAAGAATGTCGGCCGAAAGATCCAGCGACAAACTTTCTTCGTCGTCAGATGCCGTTTCCGGGGCGCGCTTGTCACCTTCCCCTTCATCGTCTTCCGGCAGGCCACCACGCGCCGCCACCCGTTCATCATAAATCCGCAGGGCGTCCATCAAAACCATCTGGGTATCAAAATTTATTTCCTGTTCGAGTTTGTCCGGTATGTAGCGATATTCGTCACTGATTTCAGTGACATCGACATCTAAGGTAAATGTGCCCTTTTTCCAGGAAACAATATTGACAATCGTCATTTCAATCAGACATTCCAACCCCTTATAGGCCAGTTTTTTGTCGATGGCCCCCATTTCAATCAGGGTGCCAATCAGGGGTTTATGTGAATTTTTCTGCTGATTTACACGTTGAATGTCCAGCGCCTGATGGAGGGTCTCTTCATCAATCGCTTCCATTTCGACCAGAATTTTGCCAATACGAATCGATTCGTCATAATGAGTGGCACTGACAATGTAGCCATTGTTGAAGACAATCTGGCTGCGACCCTTGTGACAACTGACACCCAGGGTTCCCGATTTGCGGGTTGAATGCAAAAGCTGAATCACATCGACAATAGCCAGGTCTTCGAGATTTCCGGCAAAAGACATGATAGGGTCTCCCTGTTGGTACGCCATGATGAAAGATTAAGCGCATTAAACTAAAAAAACTTCTGACATTCAAGGCTTGATGTGCTTTTGGACTTGCTAAAGACAGATTATTTGTTGCAAATGAGGGAATTGCTGGTTTCGTCCATGATTTTGTGTCTGGATTTTGCCGTCTTTGGTAATAGACTTTAGAAATCTGGCGAAAAACGTTATAGTCACGAAAATTTTAAAAGGAATTTCTGATGATCATTGATGAAGTCAGTCGTCTGACCACCTATAGCGCCCTTTCTGCCGGTTTTGAGCGGGCCGCCGAGTTTCTTGGCCAGCCCGGTTTGCTGGCATTACCGGATGGCAAATATGA
>JAACTI010000073.1 GCA_009993495.1 Deltaproteobacteria bacterium
ATTGCCGCCAATGGCACCGGGCACATTTTTTTGGTAAAGACGCAGCCGCCGGGCGATTTCGGTCGAGCTTGTCTCCAGCAACAAGGCTTCCGGCCCAGGATTAACCGCGGGATAATTTTTCGGCTCCATGGGCAGATGAATAAGAAATTCGCGTCCCTGGGCCGCGAGCAGCTGCGCCCCGGCGGTCGCGTAGGCGGTTTGCGGTAAAATTGACGGGGTCAGGGGCAGCTGCAGTTGCAGCAAACGCTTAAAGCTCTCCATGTTGGCGCCCATGTCGTCCATGATAATCGCCACCATGGGCTGTTGCTGCGCCCATGCGGCGGCGGGTTGGTAGGCCAGTTCGAGCCGCAGTTCCCCCTGCCAGAAAAGGCGGATCAGCCCCTTGCGCGGAGCCAGATCAAGTTGGGCGGGAGCGTTGGTCAGGGCGATCCGGGTCACCAGATCCATCAGCTGTAGGGAAGAAGGATAGTCGCCACGCACGCGCAGACGGATCGGCCGGCCATCGTGATCAGTGCGTTCCCAGCTGGTGGGATCCGCGCGATCAAGCAGGTTTTCTTCCACCAGAGCGCGAACCTCGGCAAAGGTTGCAACCGCAAGGGGTTGCGGCGGTGAAACAGGGGGTTGCTGTTCAATCCACCAAAGCAAAATCCCAAGCAGCAGAATCGCGCCAAGCAAGCCACCGGTGACCAGAAGCCCGGGGTTCAAGCGTTTGTTTTTGATTTTTTTTGTCTTTTTAGCCTGTACTTTGGGCGTTTTTTTAGCAGATGTCATTCTGCCAACCTGTTTGCAGTCACCCCAAAGTGATCAAGCCCTTTAAGCAGATCGAGGGCACGCATCAGTTGATAATCTTTTTGCTCCTGTGCGCTCAGCGCGGGCAAAATTGGCACAGCATCGGGCTGCACCTGAGGAGCAAAGTGATTTTGCAGATCGGCCTCTCGATAGTGCCCCTGAGGTTTATTCTCCGGCAGGCTCAGAGGGGAAATCGCAATGTCGGGCTCAATCCCCCGCACCTGAATCGACGTACCGCTGGGGGTATAATAGCGCGCAGTTGTCAGGCGTAACCCGGAATCATCACTTAAGGGAATGATGGTCTGCACCGAGCCCTTGCCAAAGGTTTTCTCCCCCAGCAGCATGGCGCGGGCATGATCGTGCAGGGCTCCGGCGACAATTTCTGAAGCACTGGCGCTGCCTTCGTTAATCAGCAGAATCAATGGATAAGCGGGCTCGGTCTGCGCGGCGCTGGCGTCAAAGCGCACCTGATCGGCCGGGTCACGCCCCTGGGTATAAACTATCAGACCTTCGGTAAGAAACAGATCGGAAACAGCAACCGCCTGATCGAGCAATCCTCCGGGGTTATCGCGCAGATCGAGAATCAAGCCCTTGAGACGATTGTTGTTTGCGGCGCGAAGCTGCTGGAGCTGTTGTTGTAGTTCGGTCGCAGTCCGCTCCTGAAACTGGCGCACTCGCGCATAGGCATAGCCAGGTTCAAGGGTTTTGGCACTGACACTCTGGAGCTGAATGACTTCGCGAACCAATTCGAATTCGAGATTTTCTTCAACCCCGGGGCGCTGAATCCCGAGGGTGATTTTTTCACCGACCGGGCCACGCATCAGATTGACGGCCTGCGTCAAATCAAGACTCTGGGTCGGCTGATTATTGATGCTGACAATTTGATCACGGGCCTTGATTCCGGCCCGTTGGGCCGGGGTGCCGTCAATCGGCGCAACCACCAGCAGCAGATCTTTTTCGAGGGTGACCTCAATGCCAACCCCGCCGAATTCGCCCTGAGTATCGGCCTGCATATCCTGATAAAGTTCCGGCGTCAGAAAACTGCTGTGCGGATCAAGGGTCTGCAACATACCGCGAATTCCGCCATAAATCAGCTGGCGCAGATCGACTTTTTCCACATAATTCCGTTGAATAACAGCCAGGGCATCGGTGAAGAGTTCCAGATCGGCATAGGCGTCATCTGGTTGAGGTGGCGCTTTTTGTTCCAGGGCCAAAGAAGGTGCCACCACCAGGAGACTGACAAAAAACATCAGGAAAATTGTACGCATATTTTTTATTTCATCCTTTTTAAGTGCAGGAAAACTCAACGGTAAGTATCAGCGTTTTTCCAACCAGCCCAGGGGATTGAGGGGCGCGCCATGGGAGCGCAGCTCAAAATAGAGGCCCTGGTCGGCGGCGGTGGCCAGCAACTCGTGGGCCGAAACCAGATCGCCGGTTTTTTTCAGAACCTGTCCAGCCTGGGCATAGAGACTGTGGTAGCCGCCTTCATGGGCAAGAATCACCAGGTTGCCATAGCCCTTAAACCAGCTGGCATAAACCACTTTGCCCGCAGCAACCGCATAGATTTTTTCGCCCGGACGTGCGGCAATTTCAATGCCGTGACTCTCATAAAGGGTGCCCAGATGCTGATTTTTCTGCGTGCCAAAGCCAACCAGCAAGGCCCCCTTCACCGGCCAGGGCAACTGCCCTTTCTGGGCAGAAAAACTCTTGCCCACCCTGGTTTTTCGCTCTTGCAATTGGCTTATCAGAGTTGTAAGTCGTTGCGCTTTTTCCTTCAAATTCTGCAATTCGTCTTGCAGGCGATTCTGATCCTGGCGAACCTTGCTCAGCACCTGGGCCTGGAGTCGCCGCGCCCGACGGGCATCTTCGCGTTCGGCCTGTTCGGCGTCCAGCCGCTGTTGTTGTTGCTGCTGCAAAGCCTCCAAGTGCGTCAGGCGCTGCTGCTGGGCGGCAAGGCTGGTGCGAAAATCATCCATCAGAATCTTGTCATGGGCCAGAATCCGCGACAGATAGACATACTGTTGCGCAAACTCTCCGGGGGAGTTAGAAGAAAACAAAATTTTCAGCACCCCGGTTTCCCCTTCTTTATAGAGCGCAATCAAACGTTTTTGCAGGCGCTTCTGCTGCTGATGCAAGGTCTCCGTGCCCTGGTCGATCGCAACCTGGGTCTTTGCTATCTGTTTTCGACCACGCCGCTGTTCGGCTTTCAGCGCGGAAATGCGGCGCTCTATTTCCCGCAGGCTGGTATTAATCACCGCGAGATCGTGCAATAACGACACTTCCTGCTGCTGCTGCTTTGCCAGAGTTTGGCTGGTTTGTTCTATGCGCTTGCGAATTTCTTCGAGTCGCGTCCGATTTTCCGGTTGTTGCGCAGCCAGACCGATATCGGACATCAAACCCAAAAACAGCAGTACAAGCAGAAAGAACACCGGCATGGTTTCTTACAACCGTACAAACTTGCGCAAGGAGAAGAGACTCCCGAGCAAACCCAATAAGACGCCACTCAACACCAGGACAAGTTGCTGGGAGCCCGCGAGGAACACCGCATTGAAATCAACCGGCGTCAACCAGAAAGATTGCAGGCTCTTTTTTACCAGCAACTGAAAGGAGAGACTCAGAAATCCCAGGGCCAGAATACCGCTAAATAAACCCTGCAAGGCTCCTTCCAGCAAAAATGGCACCTGGATGAAATTTTTCGTCGCTCCCACCAACGCCATAATTTCCAACTCATCACGCCGCGCATAGAGCGTTAACTTGATGGTATTGGAGACAATAAAAAGGGCGGCAAACAGAAAGAAACTGCCTAAGACCAGGCCGACGAATTTCAGCAGTTCGATAAATTTCTCAAAACGTTCTAGCCACTCCTGGCCAAATCGCAATTCGTCAAAGCGCCGATCTTTTTTTAATGCGGCCACCACCCTGGCCACCCCCTCACGATTGCGTGCAGTTTTTTGCAACGCGATTTCAAGCGACGCCGGCAACAGATCGTGACTGACACCTTCCAGCAAACCGGCGTCATCGCCAAGGCGGGCAGCAAAGCGCTGAAAAGCTTCGGTTTTTGAAACAAAAAGCGCCTGCTTAACTTCGGGCAGGTCTTCAATCTGGGTCACCAGCGCTGCCAGCTCAGTCGGCGCCGGCGGCGTCTGAAAATAAGCGACGACCTGAACTTCCTCACTCCAGGTGCGCGCCAGGCTTTGAATGTTGATCACCACCAGAAAAAAGGTCGCAACCGTGGTCAGGGCCACCGCCATGGTCAAGATTGCAGCGCTGCACAATACCGGCCACTGACGCATGTTGCGCAGGGCGCGCAGAATAAAATAACGCACATATTCAAACACCAGAAAAACTCCAGCAGGAACCTTGTCTAAGGCACATGATCCATCACCAATCGACCACCTTCAAGCCCGAGAACGCGCTTGGGGAAACGCTGATACAGACTGTGATCGTGGGTCGCAAGCAAAACGGTTGTCCCCCGAGCATGGGCCCGTTTGAACAACTCCATAATTTCCAGGGTGACCTCCTGATCAAGATTGCCGCTGGGCTCGTCGGCCAGCAGAATCAGCGGGTCAACCACCAGAGCGCGCGCAATGGCGATGCGTTGCTGCTCGCCGCCGGACAGTTCAAGCGGCCGACGTTGCAAGCGATGCTCAAGCCCGACTTCCTTAAGGGCCTGATACACTTTCTTGCTGACCTCGTAACGTTTTTTCCCCTGGGCTTCAAGGGCAAAAGCAACGTTTTCGTAAACGGAACGACTATTGAGTAATTTAAAATCCTGAAAAACCACGCCGATTTTACGCCGTAAAAAGGGAATCTGGCGGCTGCGCATGCGGGTAATGTTGGCGCCATTGATCAAAATTTGTCCGCGTGTCGGTTTGAGCGCCGCGTAAAGCATACTCAAAAAGGTACTTTTCCCCGCGCCGGAAGGGCCGGTGACATAGACAAATTCGCCCTTTTCAATCTGCACCGACATTTCGCGCAAAGCGACACTGTCTCTGCCGTAGGATTTCGTTACATTGAAGAGTTGAATCATGCTGTTATCCGGGAAAAAGCGGCGGACACCGCCAGCAAAAGGCCCCCCGATGTGCGCGGTGCCGACAACGTCTTTGGCGCTTACCAGTCCTGATAGGCAACACCGTCCAGCCCGACCTTGTTGCTGCCGCTTTTGACATCATAGCAACCACCATTTTCAAGCTCACCCTCTTCCGTTGCTTCGGGAGGAATACACTCCCAGCTTTCGGTCTGCTGAGTAAAGGGATCTCGGGGCAGAGCGCGCAGGTAATGACCATCGACCAGATCCTGCAAGCTTTCGGGATAGGTGCGTTTGTCTGCGTAAAATGCATCAATGGCGCGACGCATCTGGTAAAGATCCTCGGCCAGTACGGTTTCCAGGGCCTTGATCTGATGACGTCGGTAGCTCGGAACCGCAATGGACGCCAAAACGCTCAGAATCATCATGACCACCAGCAACTCGATCAGGGTAAAACCCCGGCAGGCGCTGATTTTTTTAAGCACAAATTTCATGCGTTTCTCTTACCAACTGTTATAAGGAGTACCGTCAAGACCAATTTTTTCACTCTGGGAATAAACATCGTAAATATCGCCGCCACCCCAAACGGTAGAATCGGCCTCATCGGCGTAAGAACGCAACCCCCAGCCTTCGTCATACGCATCGAAGGGATCTCGGGGAATGCGCCGCAAATATTTGCGTTTGTATTCATACAATCCACCCCAGTCGTCTCCTTCAATCAAGGCGTCCAGGGATTCGGGATAACCGGTTTCATTGATAGCCGTGGTGATTTTTTTTTCAAGGGCAGCGCGGTCGTAGTCAGCTTTGTATTCATCGAGCGCGGTGCGGATGGTGCGCAGGGAGCGCCGCAACTCGATCTCGCGCGTACGCTTGACCGTCATTTCGGCCATGGGCAAAACGGCGGTTGCCAGCACCGACAGAATCGCCAGAGTAATCACCATTTCGATCAGGGTCAGCCCCCGCTGACCACGCAGTGTGCGCAACACAGCCGACAAACCTATTCCACCTCGACTACCAGCCCGCGGCTGTTGACCGGGAGCCGCTCGCCCGCCGGGGTACGAAAATTGATCCGTTCGGGCGCGATGGATAATTTCCCGGCTTCAAGGGCCTTGAATTCAAGCTCGGCCAGCACGCCGTCACCCGAAGCCCCACGACCATCGGCCCCCTGTTTCAGACCCAGAATCAACCGACCGCTGTCGCCCATCAAAGTGCTGGTAAAAATCGTGGCTTGTCCATCCTGTTTCAAAAATGAGCCTTCGCTGGCGGTGACAAATTCCAGCCGTTGAGGATCGAAACGCACGTAAAGGGGGGCACTGAAAAGATTTTCAACGTCCTGCACCTTCAGGCTCACCCGCAAGGTTTTTCCCACCAACACCCGTTTGTCGCCCTCAATAAAAATCCGGGGTTGGGCGACAACGCTGGACACTGCTGCCGGTGGCAGGACAACTTCAGCAACCGGTGTATCAGCGGTCGCGACCGCGTCAGGATTTGCCGCCTGGGCCTCAGTTGGTGGCGCGCCCATGGCCGGTGGTTCGGCAAGCGCTGAGGTCGCAGGCGCGATCGGCATTACCTGGGTTGAGGGCTGAGCTGACGCAGGGGGCTGCACGAGTTGCGGCGGAGCGCCCAGGGGCGCAGGTGTCGGGTCTGTACTCCCGGGTACGGGGGCTGGGTCAGGGAAGCCATCAAGATTGTCCCTGAGGGTTGCGGCGTCAGGGGTTGAATCCAGGGGGGCGAGTGAAGGTTGCGGTTTAACCGGGGTGCGCCCCTGCCCTTCAACATAGTCTTCCGCAAAAGAGCCGAAGTTACGCCCGACACGCAAATCGTCTTCGCCTCCCGACCAGATGCTTGCCACCTCAGCATCCGGCAAGCGCACGGCCCGGACAATATGGGGGGTAATCGACAAGAGTATTTCGCGTTTGATTTTAGATTTCTGAAAATTGCTGAACAAGGGACCAATCAGGGGAATATCACTCAGAATCGGGATATCGACCCGGACATCGCTTTTGTCGTCGCGCAGCAGTCCGCCGATAATCGTCTGCTCACCATCTTTGAGAATGAGATCCGTATTGGCGTTGGTGGTCGAAATGGTCAGCACCGCGGTGCCATTGGAGGTTGTTTCGCGCGAAGAGACATTGCTGACTTCCAGACCCAACTTGGTGACAATGGTATTATCAAGCTGCACCACCGGTTCGATATCGAGCTTGACCCCAACATCGACATATTGAACATTTTCCGAGGTTTGATCGCCATTGATGGTTACCGTGACCACCGGTTCGCGGCTGCCGATATGTACCTTGGCCTTGCCTTGATTCTTGACCCGAATCTTGGGACTCGCCAGAATTTCAGCATCACCCGCCTGTTTCTTAAGATTAAAAGTAACCGCAGGCAGGCTGTAGATAAAATCAAGATTTTTCAGATTATCGACAATGGTGACCCCCGATATGCTTCCGGGGGACGAAGATTGAGAATCAACAATGCCGGCACTCAAGGTGGTACTGGTGAGCTTGGTGCCGACATCCAGATCCTTGGTGTGGCTGACTTCGACCAGTTCAAGGTCGAAAACAACTTCAGACGTTGAACGATCGTTGGCTTCAATAATTTTTTGCGCCAGGCGAATCACTTCCGGCGAATCACGCAGCACGATGGCGTTCAACTCTTCGTGGACATAAATTTTACGCACCTGCAACATGGTGCGCAGCAGGTTGACCGCTTTTTTGGCGTCAATATTCGACAGGTAAAAGGTTTGAATCACCTGATCGGCAAACTGCTTCTGTTTGTCTTTGGAGTTGGGAAACAGAATAATTGTTTTTGAATTGAGGATTTTCTTGTCGAGTTTATTCATGCGCAACAGCAACTCGAAGGCCTGAGCAAAGGAGGAACCTTCGAGATAAAGGGTGGTGGTTTGCTTGCGCAGTTCCTCGTCGAGGATAAAACGTATGCCCGAAAGTTGGGTCAAAATATCGAAGACATCGGTCAGGCTGGCCGCCTTGAAATTAAGCGTAATCGGCTCGGTCGAAGTCACTTCCAACTCAATACCGTCAATCACCGAAGCGGCACGTTTATCCAGTTCAGCGCGTAGTGCCAGGGCGGGTTCATAGCCGGGGATCAACAGAAGAACATCGTCTACAAGCCGCCGCGCTTGTTTATAATGACGATCGCGCACCAGTGTCCCGGCCTCAAGCAGCTTGGCGGCAACCTCGCTGCGGCGCTCGGCCTCACGCAGGCCATCGGCGCTGGTTGTCAGGGTGTTGTCGAGTTGCTGTGAAAGACGAAACTCACTTGCCGCAGACTTATAATCGCCGCTGCGAAGCAAATCTTCGCCTTTTTTCACATGCTCAAGGGCCGCAGCATTGCGCGCCAGTTGCAAACGCATACGGTATTCGGCTTTTTCCGGTCGTTCTTGCACCGCATCGCTATAGGCCACAATCGCCTCGTCAAATCGACCGACGGCATAAAGTTCCTGCGCCTTACGAAAGGAAGGGCTTGTTGTTGCACAGCCGACCAGCAATAACACCAGCATCCACAGCAAATATCTATATTCGTTCATCGAATAAGGGCCTCGTTTTCTTTTAAGCTGCGTATTCATACGAACCTTTTTGGGGGCAACAGGGAGATGACGGTTAAGGGTGCGAACATCATTGTGTCGGTGCTTCCTCTCCATTGGTCGGCAACTGGAAAGGGAGACTCCGCAGTGCCGGGGTACGAATAAAGGGTTGAGCGGCCGACGGCGGAGGCGCTGATTCCGTCGGGGCTTCCGGCTCGGGGGTCGGTGGCATAAAGGGTACCGGCTCACGCCGTGGCGGGCCGGGCTTGCCAAAATCGGCTCCCAGAGGCTTGTTGGCAAGATCATCCTGCAGGGCCAGTTGCACCTGAGCCGCATCGCCCGTGCGCACAATCGTCATCGAGCGCTCATTGAGCTCGGCAACCCGATATTCACTCGCAAAAACCTGATTCTGCTTGAGCAGGTAAATCCCGCCGGCCACACTGACAAAAGCGGTTATTTCATCGGCCTTGCGCAAAGAACCCAACAGCTTAAATGCCGGCATGGGGGCGACCGTCCTCACCGGGGGCGGGGGCGGAGGTGGCGGCTCAATTCTGACGGGGATCGGCACCTCCACGGGGCGCGGGGGCGCAACCACCGCAACCGGTTTGGGCGCGGGCGGGGCCGGAAACAGGGCGGCAAACAGATCGCGTTGCGGACGCTTGAATAAACGCTCTTCGCCACCGCTGAGATCAAGGCGCTGACCACCAGCGGAACCCTGACTTGCCTGGCGGGCGGAAATTGCCTGGGTCTCAGGATCAGGGAGAACCTCCAGCCGCGGCATGTTTCGCCAGGCAAAGTATGCGGACAGCAGAATCACCGCCAACAACAGCAACTGCATGGGACGCGAAGTCATCATGACGTTGCCTCACGAAAGAAAGTTTGCACCTGAATTTGCAAACGGACGCTCCCAGCATTTTTCTGTCCGGCGCTGTCGAGAGTTATTTGATCGATAATGATCAATGACGGCGAGTTTTCAAGCAGGTGAATGAATTTTTTCAATTGTTGGTAATCGCCACTGACAGCAAAACTGAGTTGATAGGCGAACAGCGGCAGATCTTCGAGATTTTTGATGGCGTAATTCACCTGCGCAATATCAATACCCGCAGCGGTTGCCAGGGCATAGAGCTGGCCGATAAATTCGCCTAAGCCTTCAGGTGGAGGAATCTGCGCATAAAAATTTTGCAGCTCGACGGCCAGGCCGGCGACATCGGCACCGCCGCCATCGGCAATGCGCTGCTGCTGTTGACGCAGCTCAATTTCAAGACGCCCCACATTTTGTTTTGCCCTTGCCAGATCGGGATCGAGGAAAAAAATCCGCCCGGCGTAAAGTAGTGCGCACAGCAGAATCAGGGCGGATAACACCAGAACTTTGCCCCGGTTTTCTAACCACAGGGTATTTAAGCGCGAGTCAGGTGCCATTAGAAAACCCCGTCGACTTCAAGAGCAAAAGCAATGGCCTGACGTTCCTGGTCGGCGTAATCCTTGACCATAATCCGGCTATGACTCTGCAAAAAAACCCGTTCAAAACCTTGATCCTTGAGCAAACGGTCGAGAAAAACCCGCATCTCTTTAAGACCGCGGGCGCGCCCCGTCATCGCCAGACGATTCTTGGCATAATCGGGGCGAAAGCCGGCGAGGCTGACCCCCGTGGGCACTAATTCTTCCATCTGATCGAGCAGAGCCGTCCAGCGAAAGGCGTCACGTTTGAGCAAATGTCCGGCCTGGGTAAAAGTCTCTTCCAAGGCGACGCGCTC
>JAACTI010000074.1 GCA_009993495.1 Deltaproteobacteria bacterium
TTTTGACTGTAAGGTTTCTCGAACAAGAAAGAGCTGAATAGTTACAAATTTTGTTTCAATATCTGCACAATAAAGTGTAGTATCCGCCCGAAAAATTTATCGGCACTTTATGCCAGTAATTAAACATCACCACTTGATAAAAAAGGAAAAGCCTCCCATGTCGAAAAATTTGACCCTTATTTTAACTCTGTGCTTGTTTTTTGTCGGCAGTCATCAGGCCTTGGCCAAAACCTTTGGTGCTGGGCTCAGCCTTGAAAAAACCATTGCGGTCAGTGAATTACTCGAAAAGGGTGACACCTACGTCGGTAAACAGGTGCAGGTGCAGGGCATGATCGTGGATGTTTGCCAGACGCGTGGTTGCTGGATGTACATTGCCGGGGATAAACCCTTCGAAAAAATTCGCATCAAAGTTAATGACGGTGAAATTGTTTTTCCCCTTGAAGCGCGTGGCCAGAAGGCAAAAGTTGAAGGCGTGGTTGAAAAATTCGATTTGAGTCGCGAAGAGGTTATTGAACGCCGTCGTCATCATGCCGAGGAAAAGGGTGAAGACTTCGATCCCGCGACCGTGACAAAGGGTGAGACTTTTTTTCAGATTCGCGGCACCGGTGCGGAGATTGAAGGTATTTAAGCGTCATGAACTGGCGTAAACTGAATCATGCCCTGCACCGTGATCTGGGCTTTTTGGGTGTCGGGCTGACCCTGATCTATGCTTTGTCCGGAATTGCGGTTAATCACCGGCACGACTGGAACCCCAATTACCGCGTCGAACAGGTCGAGATGCGCATCGCCCCCGTGCCTGCGGGGGTGGTGCAGCCCCAACAGGTGCAGCAGGTGCTGCGTCAGTTGGGTGAAAGCAAAATTTCAAGGCCTTATTTTCAGCCTGACCCGGAAAATCTGTGGCTATACGCCGATACTCGCATGATCCGCGTCCATTTACCAACGGGCCGGGTGCAAGCGGAAAAGCCGGTTAAGCGGGCCTTCTGGTATCGGCTTAATTTTTTGCACCTGAATCATGCACAAAAAGCTTGGACCTGGGTGGCCGATATTTATGCCGGTGGCCTCTTTGCTCTGGCCATAACCGGCTTGCTGTTGATCCCCAAACGCGCCGATCTCAAACGCCGCGCCCTGGTGTTAAGCCTGATCGGTCTTCTGATTCCTCTCTTATTTCTACTCGCCTCCGATTGAGCCGACGTTTAGCGGCGAAAAATCAGCGCAACGCCAATCAACAGCATGACAACACCGGCGAAGCGACTGAGATCGAAAGAAATTTGCCGCATGCCGAACACGCCGAAATGATCGAACAGCATACCCGTTATCAGTTGCGAGACAATCAGCGCCGCGACCACAGTTCCCGTGCCCAGGCGGGGCACGGCGACAATAGTCATGGTGACAAAGAAAGCGCCTAACAGCCCACCACTCAATTGCCACCAGGATGCCTGGGCGAGACCACGAAATGACCCTTGGCTGGTGGTAAGGGCCAAGGCCAGCAACACCAGGGTGCCGATGAGAAAAGAAACGGTTGCAGCGTGAATGTAGCCGATTTTTTCCGCCAGCCGTGCATTAATCGGCGGCTGAATAGTCGCCGCGGCACCCGCAACAAACATGGCAAACAAGAGCAGCAGGTTGGACATTTTTTCACCGCCTGGCTGTCGGGCAATAAATGGATAATGATGGAAAGCCTTAAGGGTTGCGGCGGCGTGCCAACTGGGAAACGGTTTTAAAACCAGGATGTCCGGCACCTTCAACCAGCTGGAACAGGGCAATTTCGGTGCTTGTCAGAGTTGCCCCTGCGACAGTGGCACCGGTACAAGCAACCTCAAAATCCGATTTGAAGCGCGAACAGATGGCATCCTTCACCAGATGCACCTGGTAACCACCATCGAGCAGATCCAGCAGAGTCTGATAGACACACACATGCGCTTCCATGCCGCACAGCAGAAGTTGGCGTGCCCCGGTCTTTGCCAGCGCCTGCAGAAAGGCGGGTTCGCCACAACAGGAAAAACTGGTTTTTTCGATGCAGTGCTGCCGGGTGGCCGCCTGCAAGGGGGAAACTGTGTGGCCTAAACCTTTGGAATATTGTTCGGTAGCAATGATGGGCAGATTCAGAGCCTCAAAGCCCTCCACCAGCAGTTGGCTGTGTTGAATCACCTGATTGCTCACCCGGTTGTTCATGGCCGGGATGAGTTTTTCCTGGACGTCAATCACAATGAGGGCTGCCCGTTCAGGGTTCAACCAGAATTTGTCGCGAATTTTTCCCATGTCATACTCCTAAGGCGAGGGGGGATTGTGGGTTTCAGCCTTGTGCTTATGCGCTGCTGCCTGGCGGTAACCGCGGCCGGCAACCAGCAGCAGGCCGGTAGCGACCCCGGCCAGGAAAATTACCAGCAGCATCAGGGCGCGCGGCAGTCCAAAGGTCCAGAAGAGAAAGTCGAAATTCATCGTTTGACTGTTCTGCACAACAAAGATCAGCAACAGAACAAGCAGCAGGGCGGCCAAATAAAGTTTCCAGCGCATATTTTTCCTCCCGGAACGCAATCGGTGCCATTAACTCATTGCCCCCGCTGGATGTCAACGGCAGAAAAAAAGCCGCCCCCAAAAGGGCGGCCCATGGCTGGAGAGAGAGGCCGTAAAATTAGTGTGCTTTATCGTCGCTGTTGTAAAACGCGGGGAAAATCATATTGAGGAAGTAGAAAATCACAAAGGGGGCAGAAAAGACCAGCAGCACACCGCCTAGGCCTTCCTTGAAGGTTTCGATGTCGTGAGGGATGATGGGCAGGTGATATTCCATGAAACCGTCAAAGGTGAGAGAGAAGGCCTGACCGCCGATAACTACGTTCCAGCGCATCATAAACACGCCGAACAGTACCAACACACTTGCCACGCAGGCGCGCCGCGTCGTCAGGCCCGGCAACAGCAGCATGACAAAGGGGAGGGCGTTACCAATACCGTACTGCAAGATGAAGATCTTAACAAAATCGTGCTCGTAAATGACCTGGCGCAAAATGTCCCAGGATTTGACCGCCGTGTAACCACGGAAGATGATATCGAGCAGCTCCAGGGTAATCGCCAGAATCATGAAAATGCGCAGATATTTGGCGGTCATGGTGGTTTCGTGAATCTGCATCTCCTTCAAATTTTCGACGGTTAGGTTGGTGGTGCCGGCCAACTGATCGGGCAGAAAAAAGTTTTTCCCCTGCGCCAGGGCCCAGCGCCGCAGCCACATAAAGATAGCGTAACTGACAATACACAGGGCAATCCCCGAAACCACCGCCGACATGATGAAAATCACCGGCATTAAGGGCGTCATCCAGAGGGCATTGGCCTTCACCGAACCGAAGATGAATCCCGCATAACCGTGGAGAAAACAGGCGACCGGAATGCCGATTCCCGCCAAAATTTTAGTGGCTTTATGGTCGGCCTGCAGGGCGGCCGGACTGAGATCCGTGGCTCCCAGACTGATGATGCGATAAATCAGCAGTAAGAGACCGTCGATACCGGTGCGTTGTTTATTTTCAAGGCGATGAATGCTTTCGACAATGAATTTGCGGTACACAAACCAGATTTCCGAAGCGACAATCACCCCATAGGTCATAAAGACAATCCCAAAAGCCGAAATCGCCGAGGTAAAGTGTGGCGTCATCATGACATGGATGCCACGAAGGGGTTGTTGCAGATGCAGCAGCAAGGGCAGCATGGCAACCGGCAAGAGCGCAAAGGAAAAGACCAGGGCAAAACGCGCGATTTCCTTGAGTTTTTCAACGCCGAAAACATGGTACAGGGACGAAAGCACAAAGGCCCCGGCGACCAGACCGGTCATGTAGGGATAGAGCACGATCTGAATTGACCAATACACATATTCATTGGGCAAAACAAACAAATCTTTAATGGTCCAGGCTTCGCCATGAACCAACATTTGGGCAACTTGGGCAGCTTGTTCAACCATGATCAGCGCACCTCCTCATTCAGACCAATGTAATAGCATTGCGGTTTGGTGCCGTATTCCGGGCGTAACACCCCCACCCGCTGGGTCAGGATAATTTTTGCAACCGGATCATTCGGGTCACGTAGATTAGCAAGTTTGCGCGCCCCGAAGGGGCAGGCCTGGGCGCAGGCGGTGTTGCCCCCCTTGCTGATGCGATGATAGCAGAGGGTGCACTTGTCGGCGGTATGCACAACCGGATGGAAAAAACGGACGCCATAGGGGCAGCCCATAATGCAGTAACCACAACCAATACACCACTTGCGATCAACCAGCACCACACCGTCGGCGGTGCTGTAGGTTGCGCCGACGGGACACACTTGAACGCAGGCCGCCAATTCACAATGGTTGCAGAGCTTAGGCACAAAGAAAGCCTGGGTAATATCTTCGTCGGCAACGTCTTTCATGCCTGAGTGATTCTGATCAATCCGCTTCGTCGTATAGCCATGTTGAGCGCCGTCGGGGGAGTCTTTGAAAACTTCACCCTGTTTGGTCATGACATAGCGTTCAACCCAGGTACGGGTGACATTGGCCTCCAAGGGGACATCATTCTCAATTTTACATGCTTTGACACACATGCCACAGCCCACACACTTGTGGGTGTCAACTAAAAAACCCCAGCGCAAGTCGGGATTTTTGGCGAGAACTTCCCGGGGATCAAGCAGCTCCAATGCCGAGACGGATACGGCCGCCCCCGAAACAAACACCGCCGCACTTTTCATGAATTCGCGTCGTTTCATGCTTACATATCCTCCAGACTCGGATTGTGCGGATTATGGCAATCGGCACACTCCATTCCAACATTGTGTTCTTGCGGATCAATGCCAGGCAGATCGTTGCGCTGGCTTGAAGGCATGGTGAGCTGAACATGACAGCGCATGCAGAGATCACGACTGCGATCAATCGTCAGCTTTTCCGGGCTTTCAGGGTGGTTAAACGCAGCGCCATGACAGTCTTCACACGGGATAACGCCATGGCCGGATTTGACCAGACTGGCACTGTTCTCCTCATGACAATCAGCGCAATAAGCGCTGCCCTTGTACTTCTCCGGGAAATTTTTCCATTCCTGTTCATTCCCCAGGCGATGGTAACCAAAGGTGTAGCCACGCTCCTGGATGCCGAAATCTGCCGGTACGTAAAACGCCCGGAACAGCAGAATACCAACGACGAGCGCGATCACCACGAAAAGTGGCCGCCATACGTGTTTCTTCACAGGATCCTCCTTAGTTGTGGCAAGTTCGTAAAACAGCGTTTTTCGGATTATTGAGCAAGGGCAACAGAGCTGTCAACAGTTTATTCAAAACTAAAACCCTCGTAACTGGCTTAAGTGAGATCGCGCTGAATTGTCGGTTTTTATCTTGCAATTTTTTCATACAACCCTCCACCAGTAAAATTTTCTGTCTTGAATTTTTTTTCAAAATACTGTTTTATCTTAACCAAGGTCAGGAGGCGCAGCATGTTATCACACTCTCAATTTGAATCCCGGTTCAGGGATCTTGATCAGCAGATCGAAATTCTGACGCAACGCGTCGCACAACTGGAAGAAACCCTGGCCGCCCGCCCTTTGACTGCGGCGGTTCGGCCCCGAAGAGCCCCGGTCAAAGACGCGGTAGCCGCCCCCCCGGAAGAAGTTCCCAACCGGGTGCTGAATATGCTCGGGGGCAGCTCGCTGCTGCCACGGATTGCCACCCTGTGTTTTTTGCTGGTGGTGGCTCTGGGCCTGCGTACCTTGACTGATTCCGGCATACTCGATGTCCAGATCGGCTCAGTTATCGGTATGGTTTACGCCGCCGTTCTCATGTTTGTCGGCTGGTTGCAATATCGTAAAAAAGGCCCGCTGGCGCCCGTGTTTTCCATCAGTGGCGGCCTGCTTATGTTCAGCATCGTGCTTGAGTCCCATGCCCGCTTTGCGTCCATTCCTTCGGAGCTGGCCTATGTGATGCTGGTTCTCACCGGCATTGCCCTGTCCGTCACCAGTTATCAAAACCATGTTCGCCTGCCCATTTTGCTCGGCGCCCTGGGCATGTGTCTTTCGAGCGTGGCCATCGACTGGCCACTGCCCTTCTTCCCCTACCTGCTGCTGGTGCTCTGGCTGTCGATTCTCATGTCCTATTTTGCCACCCGCCTCAAGCGCTGTTCATGGCTGCGCATTTTTACCCTGGTCGCAACCCTGCTGGTGATTGCGGTCTGGTGGCTGAAACTCGAAAAATATACCAAGGTGCGAATTGACGATATTCCCGCAATTCTTGCGCCTGGCTGGGTTTATCCCGTCACTTTCCTCCTTTCGAGCACCCTGCTGGCTATGGCTCTCTTCGGTATTGTCCGCAGCGGGGAAGAGCGCATTTCCAAGTTCGATTTGACCTTGCCGCTTATCAATGTGGTCTGGGCGCATCTGTTTCTGCGTTATCAGGTACAACATATAGCAGTGATTGGCGCCTTGTCGACACTGGTGGCTTTTTTCCATTTCGGGATCGTCTGGAAACTGGCGCAACGCAAGTTGTTGCGTGCTCCCGGCACCAACGCCTTCACCATGGCAGGTGCCGCCCTGCTGTGCCTGGCTCTGCCCGACATCTTTGGCAACATTCTTTACGCCTTGCCGGTACTTTCGCTGGTGGCGGTAGCCGTGAATTATTTTGCCGACCGCTGGCACAGCGGTGGCATGCGCCTGACCGCCTATCTGCTACAGGTGGTGGTCACCATCGGGATCAGTTGGGTGCTGGTGGAAGATGGCGTCGCCGATCACTTAATTGATGGTCTGGTGGTCAGCGCCATCTGTGGTCTCTTGAGCATCTATCACTATCGTTACTGTCGTAAGAATCCGCCGGCGGAAGAATCTCAACTCTTCAGCCAATACGACAGTGACGACCAAAGCGCCATTTCTATTTTGCTCGCCGGCCTGACTAACGGTTTTTTCATGACCATGGTGCTGGTTTATCAAGGGCTGCTCCTCTATCCCGACGCTCAGGTTGAGGTTGCTTTCACCGCCATTCAATCCGTTGCCATTAATGGCGCGGCAACGGTCATCATGAGTCTGGCCCTGGCCTGGCGCAACAAAGAGCTGCGCAACGTTGCAATCCTGATAACAATTATTGGCGGGCTCAAGGTTTTTCTGGGTGATCTGCTGAGCATCAACGGTCTGGGCTTGGTGGTCAGCGTCTTCTCCTTCGGGGTTGCCGCGTCCCTCGAATCTTATGCCCTGACCCGCTGGCAAAAATTGGAGAGCTGGGAAAAGCGCAAACAGACGGGAACCCTGGAAAACGCAACCGCCGAATTGCCGCAGATCGGCAAATAACTTCCACCCGATGATCACTCAACCATGAGAATTTACCGTTGCACTTGGTTGAAGGGGTGCAACGGTTTTTTGTGCCTTATCCCCTCTGCTGCGGTCCGCGTAAAAAGCCGAATCATTGAGCGCAGAGATTTGATCAACTATGGCTTGAATTTTGCGGACGATAGATTTAATCTGAAAAAACAGTAACTCAGACGCAGACGCCAAGTTCACTCAGAAAATCGAAGAGTTAAGCGAAAAGTTCAAACCCGCTGCCCGGTAAATGTTTTCTTGGCTTAATGTCCCATTTTTATGACTTTCTGTGTTTTTTCAGGTTCTAAAAGCCGTTTTCAGGTTTAAGGTTTCGTCCACAAGGGTTACGGCCTTCTTCTCCCGCGCACAGCTTGAAAGCTGCCACCTTGAACATTTTAACCCCCTTTAAACAAGTGAAATCCCTGTCGCCGGCGCAAGTGCTGGTGTGCTCTTATGCCCTTGCCATTCTGCTTGGTACCCTGCTGCTCGCGACCCCCCTTGCTGCCGAGGGAGAAAGACTTTCCTTTCTCGATGCCCTGTTTACCGCCACCTCGGCTCAGTGTGTCACGGGCCTGACCCTGGTCGATACTGGCACCCGCCTGAGCTTTTTTGGCCAAATTGTCGTTTTGGCTCTGATTCAGATTGGTGGCCTGGGAATCACCACTTTTTCGGTGTATCTCTTCATCTACCTGCGCGTCGGGGTCAGTGCCCGGGGACGCTGGATCATCAATGAAACCCTGCTGCATTCGCCGGCAGGATCCTGGCGTGAACTGGTGCGCAGTATCTTTGTCTTGACTCTGGTCATTGAAGCCCTGGGCGCACTGATGTTGTCTTTCGTTTTCGTTCCCGCTTTGGGCTGGGGGGCTGGGCTGTTCAGTGCGATTTTTCACGCGATTTCAGCCTTTTGTAATGCGGGGTTTTCCCTTTTCAGTGACAGCCTGGTTGGTTTTCGCAGTAATCCGCTGGTGAATATGACGATTACTTTTCTCATCATCCTGGGCGGAATCGGCTTTCTGGTAATGCGCGAACTGTTAGAATTTTTCCGTTACAAGGCGCAGGTCAAAAAACGCCACCCACGTTTATCGCTCCACACACGCATCGTTTTGTTGGCGACCCTGTTTCTCATCACTTACGGCACCCTGATGATCGGCTGGCTCGAAAGCGATAATGCGCTGCTCGGCATGTCGGCGCTGGAGGGCTTCTGGATCGCATTTTTTCAATCAGTGACAACGCGCACCGCCGGATTTAATACCATCGATCTCAATCTGTTTGGTGCCCCCACCCTCTTTCTGATGATTTTCCTCATGTTTATCGGGGCCTCGCCCGGTTCCGCCGGCGGCGGGATCAAAACCACCAGTCTGGCGTTGTTCTTTGCCATATTTTACAGCCGCCTGAAAGGCAGCCCACATACCAGTTTGTTTCGACGTACCATTCCCGATGAAGTGATCACCCGCGCCCTGGCCCTGGTTATGCTCGCAATCACTCTGGTTGGGATCGCCCTCTTGGGGCTGCTGATTGTCCAAAGTCCCGATCTGGCTCATGAGGTGCCACGCGAATTTCTCAGCTACAGCTTTGAAGCGGTTTCCGCCTTTGCAACCGTGGGCCTGTCCCTGGGCGCAACGGCCAAACTTACGGTAGGGGGCAAATTGATTATCATTGGGCTGATGTTTGCCGGTCGGGTGGGCCTGCTTACGATGGCTTTTGCCATTGCCGGCCGCACCCGCCGAACCGCGCCACATTACGCTGAAGAAAATATCATGATCGGTTAAATCGGGAGACAAGAGAGTGAAAAAGAAATTTTGCGTCATCGGGCTAGGCAGTTTTGGTTCCCATATTGTTGAAACTCTGTACAACGAAGGGCACGAAGTAACCGGGATTGATATCAATAAAGACCGGGTAGAGGCGGTCAAAGATACGTCTTCCTGCGCAATTATCGGCGACGCGGCCAACAAGGATTTTTTGGAAGCCCAGGGCGTTCAGGACATGGATGCTATCGTCGTTTCTACCGGCGATCGCTCCCACATTTCAACTCTGATCGTGCTTTATCTGAAAGAATTGAAGGTGCCACGGATTATTGCCAAGGCCATCAGTGAAGATCATGGCCGAATTCTGGCCAAGGTCGGGGCGACCGATGTCATTTTCCCCGAAAAAGATATGGCCATTCGGGTGGCGCGCAACATGTCGACCCCCAATATCCTCGAAAATATTCCCCTGGCCGAAGATTACTCGCTGTTTGAAACCGAGCCCCCTGCGCATTTTCTGGGGAAATCACTGATTGAGCTCGATCTGCGTAAAAAATATCAGTTGACGATTATTGCAATTAAAGATGTGCTGACCGATGAGTTTATTGCGGCACCGCCGCCAACGCACCGGCTCAAAGACAGTGATTTGCTCATCATTCTGGGGAAAACCGAAGACATCGAGCAGGCCCTGCACAAATAGATCTGAAATCAGGGGCGGATAAGCCCAAACTCTTGAATATACCTGGCTGTTCGGCTGGCGGGGGAGCGTTTGAGCAGTGCCCGCAGAGCGTCTTCATCGTCC
>JAACTI010000365.1 GCA_009993495.1 Deltaproteobacteria bacterium
AATTACTGTGTGGTGTTTCTATTCACCATCCCGAGCCCGCCATGAACCGCTTAGCTGTCGTTTTGATGACGACAGCTAACCCCAAGGAGACTGATGCGACCCGCGGAATGGGGGTTCCGGGCTCTGGGTTTACGGGGCTGAGGAGATGGCTGAGGAGATACGATTCCAGAAAACAAAACGGCCTGCCGTTACATACCCCGACAGGCCGTTGATACTGCTGGTAAGCGGCAAGTTTAGCGCCGTCCGCTCACTTGAATCCGAATAATTGCGCGTTTAAGCGCTGTTTCCATGATGCGATAATTGACATCATCCGACGGGAGTTTTTTCAAGGCATCTTCAGCACGGCCAAGAGCGGCCTTGGCGCGCTCAAGATCAATTTCATCGGCCTTTTCGGCGGTATCAACCAGAATAGTTACCCGATCTTCGGCCACCTCCAGATAGCCCCAGTTCACCGCGATGAAGCTGGTTTTGCCATTTTGCTTATAGCTCAGTTCCCCAATCTTAAGGGTTGTCAACAAGGGCGTGTGTCCAGGAAGCAGGCCCAATTCGCCCAATGAACCGGGCGCAGTAATCTCGTCCACGTCGAGGGACAATACCTTGCGATAAGGTGTAACCAAATCAAGTGTCAGCTTTTCAGCCATCAGGATAATCCTTTTTTACTGCAATCCCGTTATCAATCAAGCCGCCATGCTTTTGGCTTTTTCAATTGCTTCTTCAATGGTTCCGACAAGATAGAACGCCTGCTCGGGGAGATTGTCGTGCTTGCCCTCCAGAATTTCCTGGAAGCCCTTGATCGTATCTTTCAGCTCAACATACTTGCCGGGCGAGCCGGTAAAGACTTCAGCGACATGAAAGGGCTGCGAAAGAAAGCGCTGAATCTTGCGCGCCCGGGCGACGACCAATTTGTCGTCTTCGGACAGTTCGTCCATGCCTAAAATGGCAATAATATCCTGAAGATCTTTGTAGCGCTGTAAAACATATTGCACGTCGCGCGCAGTTTTATAATGCTCTTCACCAATCACCTGGGGGTCAAGAATCCGGCTGGTGGAGTCAAGGGGATCAACCGCTGGGTAGATGCCGAGCTCGGCAATTTGCCGCGACAAAACCGTGGTCGCATCCAAGTGAGCAAAAGCGGTGGCCGGAGCCGGGTCAGTCAAGTCATCGGCTGGCACATAGATGGCCTGAACCGAGGTGATGGAACCCTTGTCGGTGGTTGTAATTCGCTCTTGCAATTCACCCATTTCAGTTGAAAGGGTTGGCTGGTAACCAACCGCCGAAGGAATGCGGCCAAGCAAAGCCGAAACTTCGGAACCGGCCTGGGTAAAACGGAAAATATTATCGACGAAAAGCAGCACATCCTGGCCCTCTTCATCACGGAAATATTCAGCGACAGTCAAGGCCGACAACGCCACGCGGGCACGAGCACCCGGCGGTTCGTTCATCTGACCGTAGATTAAGGAAGCCTTGTTCAAAACTCCCGATTCCTTCATTTCTTCCCAGAGGTCGTTCCCTTCGCGGGTGCGCTCGCCAACGCCGGCAAAAACCGAGAAGCCCCCATGTTGCTGGGCGACGTTGTTGATCAGCTCCATAATTAGCACGGTTTTCCCGACCCCGGCGCCGCCGAACAAGCCAATTTTCCCACCCCGTGAATAGGGCGCCAGCAAATCGACAACCTTGATCCCGGTTTCAAAAGCTTCAACCTTGGTCGACTGGCTGACAAAGTCCGGGGCCGGACGATGGATTTCCCATTCGTTTTCCGCCCCGATCGGCCCGCGCTCATCAACTGGCTCCCCGATAACATTCATGATCCGCCCCAATGTTTTGGGGCCGACGGGCATAACAATCTGCTTGCCGGTATCTAGAACCTCCTGACCACGAACAAGACCATCGGTCGCATCCATGGCAATCGCGCGAATGGTATTTTCACCGAGGTGTTGGGCGACTTCAACGACAAGATTCCATTCTTCGCCAGAGAGCGCCGGATTGGTAATTTTTAGTGCATGATAAATCTCTGGCAATTTGCCTGGCTCAAACTCAACGTCGACAACAGGTCCAATAACCTGTGTGATCTTTCCCTTATTCATGGTAACCCTTTCTCATCCTGCCGGAAAAAAACTTTGATATTCTCTGAGGGGTAAGACGTATTCCCTGATTATTTCACTGATTCGGCCCCGGAAATGATTTCCATCAACTCTTTGGTAATGGCTGCCTGACGCGCACGATTATATTGCAACGTC
>JAACTI010000075.1:0-9965 GCA_009993495.1 Deltaproteobacteria bacterium
CCGGCGAGGGCGCGACACGTGTTAAAGAAAATTCGACTGATTTCTTTTGCCGAAAGTCTGGGCGGCGTTGAATCTTTGCTGACCCTGCCCAGCGTTCAGACTCATGGCGATATTCCTGAAACCGAACGCCAGCGCCTGGGCATCTGCGATTCCCTGTTACGCCTGTCGGTTGGTATTGAAGATGTGGCCGATATTATGAACGACCTTGAGCAGGCGCTAAGGGATTAGTTTTGGCGGGATCGGCAGAGGAGAACTGTTTGCCCCAGCGGTTTTTTACCCGATGGCTTAATCGGGAGAAACCCTCCCGTCAGAGATGGCGTTTCTTTGCAAGAGAAGGACGGAAAATAGAAAATGGTAGAGATGTTGTTCGGCTATGAGCAAAACAGCTCATCGAGCCAGGCAAAGAGGGTATCAATGGGAGTGGGTTTGTCAAAGATTCGGCAGCCGAGTTTAGTCGCGCGGTTGAGATCTTGCTGCTGCCAGTCTCCTGAAATCAGGGCCATGTGGTGCACGGGAAGCGGGCATTTAAACTCGGCCTTCAGGGTGTGCAGAAAGTCAATTCCGCTCATACCGGGCATGCGATTATCGCTGATGATAACGGCGTAACAGGCTTGGTCTTGGGCTCTGCACCGGGGGTGATCAGCAAAAAATTCATGGGGGGTGCGATACGGGGACACTTCGAAATTTTTTTCGCGTAAGATGTCCGCGAGCAGGTTGCGACAGAGGGGGTCATCATCGACCACCAGCGCTTTACGCGTTTTCATCGGTTCTCCACCAGAAATGACCGCCACTAAAACAGGAAAGTGCTAACGACCTCGCGCAGGGTGTTCTTACGCGAAACAGCTGGCGCAAGGTTTGTCGAGTCAGTGGCGTAAAAATCTTCACCCTCAACCTGGGTCACGGTTTCAAGGTTGTGCAACTGGCGCAGGGTCTCCTTGATAATCTGATCAAACAAAATTAATTCGGCGGCCGGGAACCCCGGAGTATCTTCGGCGGTCAAGCGAAACAGCTGCAATTGATTGAGAAAATTGTTCAAAATATGGTGGTGCGATGTCAGCATCGACCGATAAAGCTGCATCTGCTCCAACTCAACCTGGCGACGTCGGTGGCGGCGCAGATCGATGCAGAAAAATACCCCCAGAATCAACAGCGGCACCAGCAGCTGATTGATTGCCACTGCGTAAGCGGAAAGTGCTTGCAATAATTCTACAAGACGTTCAGTCGGGTTGAACTCAAAGAACCAGGATCCGAATAAAGTGAGAATTCCAATCCCGAAGCCAATGAATGTGAAGCAACATCTAGCCAGCATAAGCATAGCCCCCCGGTGCGGTTATTTTATGTGCTTCACGCAGCATAACGGCAATATCTGACAAATTTCTGAAAATCTTTGGGTATATACGCTTGAAAGCCGATTTTTTATTGAGAAATCAGCAACAAAATTCAGAAATAAAGGGACAAATGTAACATTTCGGCATAATTCTAGCCGGGATTCAGGTTTTCAAGGTTGAAAATCTGGATCCCCGACAAAACCTCACGGGGATGACGACCCTTGGCCGGGCAGGTGAAGAGGTCTTTTATTTAGATGATTTATCGGCAAAAAAGCGCTGTAAAAACTGGCCGGTATAAGATTTTTTTACCAGGGCGACCTGTTCGGGGGTTCCGCTGGCAATGATGTGCCCGCCGCCGCTGCCACCTTCGGGGCCGAGATCGATAATGTGATCGGCGGTTTTGATGACATCGAGATTATGTTCAATCACAATCACCGTGTTGCCGCCATCGACCAGTCGATTGAGGACTTCGAGGAGTTTGTGAATATCGGCAAAATGGAGCCCGGTAGTCGGTTCGTCAAGAATATAAACCGTGCGCCCGGTGGCACGTTTACTCAGCTCCCGCGCCAGTTTAACCCGTTGGGCTTCGCCGCCTGAAAGGGTGGTGGCACTCTGCCCGAGCGTGATATATCCCAGGCCGACATCGCGCAGGGTTTTGAGTTTGTTATTGATGCGCGGCAGGTTTTCCATTAACTGGCTGACCTGATTCACGGTCATGTCGAGCACATCGGCAATACTTTGGCCCTTGTATTTCACTTCGAGGGTTTCGCGGTTATAGCGCTTGCCCTTGCAGACTTCGCATTCGACATAGACATCGGGCAGAAAGTGCATTTCAATGCGGATAATCCCGTCGCCGCTACAGGCTTCGCAGCGTCCGCCCTTCACATTAAAGGAAAATCGCCCGGCCTTGTAGCCGCGAATTTTCGCTTCGGGCAGCTGCGCATAGAGTTCGCGGATATCGGTGAACACGCCGGTATAGGTCGCCGGATTCGAGCGCGGCGTGCGCCCAATGGGCGACTGATCGATGTCGATAACCTTGTCGAGCTGGTCGAGTCCCTGAATGTCTCTCAGTGGGCCGGCTTTCTCACGGCTGCGATGAAGTTTCTGCGCCAGGATTTTATACAGGGTTTCAATAACCAGGGACGATTTTCCTGAACCGGAAACCCCGGTAAAACAGGTGAGCACCCCGAGGGGGATATCGACATCAATCTGACGCAGATTATTGGCGCTGGCACCCAGCAGGCGCAGACTGCGCTCACTGGTGCGGCGCCGCTCTGGCATGGCAATTTCGCGCTCACCGGACAGATATTGGCCCGTCAGGGATTCTTTGCAGTTACGCACCTCAGACGGCAACCCGGCAAAGACCACCTCGCCACCATGGACTCCAGCTGCCGGGCCCATATCAATAAGATAATCAGCGGCGAGCATCGTTTCTTCATCGTGCTCGACCACCAGAACCGTATTGCCCAGGTCACGTAATTTCTTCAGGGTTTCAAGCAAACGCAGGTTGTCACGCTGGTGCAAACCAATGGAGGGTTCATCGAGAATGTACAGCACCCCCATGAGAGACGAGCCAATCTGGGTCGCCAGGCGGATACGCTGGCCTTCGCCTCCGGACAGGCTTCCCGAAGCCCGGTCGAGGGACAGGTAACTCAACCCGACATGCTGCAAAAACCCGAGCCTTTCGCGAATTTCCTTTAAAATCCGCCGGGCAATTTCGGCCTGCCGGGGCGGCAACTCCAGTTTGGTGAAAAAGTCGAGGGCTTCGCTAATTGACATGGCGCAGACCTGGCGGATGTTGTGTGCGGCGATTTTGACGTGCAGAGACTCTGGCCGCAGACGCGCACCCTCACAGGTGGAGCAGGGCACCACGCTCATATATTTTTCGAGATTTTCGCGCACCGTGTCGGAATCGGTTTCACGATAACGACGCTCCAGATTGGGCAACACGCCTTCGAAGGTTTTTTCGTAATGATGCCGATGCTCGCCCTGATCGAAATAGAAACGGATCTTCTCGCGCCCCGATCCCTGAAGTAAAACCTTTTGGATCTTGGCAGGCAGTTGGTTAAACGGGGTGCGCATGCTGAAATCGTAGTGGGCGGCCAAAGCATCGAGCATGGCCTGGTAATAATGACCGCTGCGGCTGTCCCACGGAAGAATTGCGCCATCGCGCAGGCACAGATCGGGATTGGGCACCACCTGTTCGGCATCAAAATAATTGCGCGTGCCCAGGCCGCTGCAATCGGGGCAGGCGCCGTGGGGGTTGTTAAACGAGAACATGCGCGGAGTCATTTCCGGGTAAGACAGGCCACAGTCAATACAAGCATGCTGGGCAGAATAGAGCTGACTGTCGCCCGCGGGTTGTTCAATGCGCACCAGGCCATCGGCCAGTTTAAGAGCGGTTTCGAGGGAATCTGCCAGGCGACTTTCAATGCCGGGCTTGACCACCAGCCGATCAACCACCACCTCGATACTGTGCTTTTTATTTTTATCGAGGGGAATATCGTCTCCAAGTTCGCGCATTTCGCCATCAATCCGCACACGCACAAAACCACTGGCCTGCAACTGGGCAAGTTCTTTACGATATTCGCCCTTGCGTTCACGTACCAGGGGAGCCATGACCATGATTCGGGTCTTTGCGGGCGCCTGCATTACCAGATCGACCATCTGCTCCACGGTCTGACTGCTGATCTGTCGACCGCAGCGGTGGCAGTGAATCTGCCCGGCACGGGCAAAGAGCAGGCGCAGATAGTCGTAGATTTCCGTGACCGTACCCACCGTGGATCGCGGGTTGCGCGAGGTGGTTTTCTGTTCGATGGCGATCGCCGGCGACAGGCCGTCAATCTGGTCGACATCGGGTTTTTCCATCTGCTCAAGAAACTGGCGCGCATAGGCCGAAAGACTTTCGACATAGCGCCGCTGTCCTTCGGCATAGATGGTGTCAAACGCCAGAGTACTTTTCCCCGAACCCGATACCCCGGTGATAATCACCAGCTGATCCCGCGGGATATCAATATCAATATTTTTTAGATTATGTTGGCGCGCTCCGCGAACGCGGATCTGATCTATCATGGAAGGCGACTTTCAGTTTTTACGCAGAAGAACCATCTGATCCGCCAAACGGATGGCGGCTTGCAGACTGGAGATGTTGGCACGGCCCGTGCCAACCAGATCGTAGGCGGTGCCGTGATCAACGCTGGTGCGAATGATGGGCAAGCCCAAGGTGAGGTTAACGGCGTCGTCAAAATGGAGCAGCTTCAGCGGAATCAAGCCTTGATCATGATACATGCACACCACCGCATCGTAGTCGCCGCGGGCGGCAAAATGAAACAGGGTGTCGGCGCTATGGGGGCCACTCAGAGTGATGCCTTGCCGACGTGCCTGTTCTATTGCCGGCAGAATCAGACGTTGCTCCTCGTCACCGAACAACCCCTGTTCACCGGCGTGGGGATTAAGGGCCAGCACTGCAATTTTCGGCTGGGGTAGCCCGAAATATTGCCGCAGACTCGCGTCGGTAATGCAGATGGTTTGGAAAATTTCTTCACTGCCCAGCCGGGCGGGGACTTCGCACAGGGCCATATGGGTGGTCACCAGACTGACACGCAAACGCGAGCCCGCCAGCATCATCACCACCTTTTCGCGACCGCAGCGCGCGGCCAGGAGTTCGGTGTGGCCGGGAAAATGGCAGCCAGCCCTATTGATTGCGGCCTTGTTGATGGGACAGGTGATCATGGCGGCGGCGCGTTCAGTGCGACAGGCCTCAATTGCCCATTCAATATAGGCGATCATGGCCCGGCCACAGGCCTGGTCGGGCTGGCCCGGCTGCAAAGTTTCGGGAGTGAGTTGTGACAGTGGCTTGATACGCAATTGCTGATCTTGCCAGCGCAGGAGCTGCTCGTCGCCACAGTCTTCCAGCGTCGTCTGCAAGCCCAGAGTTTGGGCGCTGGCCTGCAGCACCTGGGCATCGCCCGCAACCAGCAGCGGATGCCTGGAAAGATCACCGGCGTGCACGCAACGCAGAATCAGTTCTGGCCCTATCCCGGTGGGATCGCCCATGGTCACAATGAGGGGCAGCGACTTCAAGAGGCCTCGGCGGGTAAGCGAATATCAATCACCGCGCCCTGGCGCAGTTCTTTTTTCCATTCGGTAAAACGCTTTTCACTGTTTTGTTCACTGAGAATTTTTTCGATTGCAGCGCTGACATCTTCGGTCAGTTCGGCTTTAGCCGGTGTGCGCTCAACAATTTTGAACACATGCACCGCCCCCAGAGCTAAAATCGGTTCAGTGACCTCGCCGCTGGTTAAGCCGGCGATCCCTTTCTGGAATTCCGGATGCAGCTCCGCTTCGACCATCATTCCCATATTGCCCCCCTCAATCGCGCCGCCGGCGGCATTGAGGATCTCTTGCACGCTTTTTCCCGCCAAAAGTTGCTGACGGGCAACCTGGGCCTGCTGCAGCAGCTCTTGACGTTGTTCATCCTTGGCGGTGGCCGACAAGGGGAAACTCAGTCGAGCCAGGTTCAAGGCCGGTGGCCGGGTAAATTCGTTGCGGTGGGCTTCAAAATAGTCGCGTATCTGGGCGCGGGTTACTTCGACCTTGCTGCGGACTTCCTGATTGATCAATTTGTAGCGTAAAATTTCTTTGCGCAGATTCTGCCGATAATCCGCCATCGAAACCCCTTGAGCATGCAAAGCCGTTTGCAGTTGTTCCAGCGTCAATTTATTTTGGCGCTGGACATCTTCAATCGCCGAAGTCAGCTCCTGATCACTGACACTTAAACCCAACTCGGCAATACGCTGCTGCACCAACACATCTTCAATCAGCAGGTTGAGAAGCTCGCGGTCGGAGGTTTCTCCCTGGGTGGCGGCACCCTTTTGGGCGGGAGAATTCATTTCAGCCAGCTTCTGTTCCAACTGGTAACTGGTAACAACATCGTTATTCACCAGGGCCACCACTCTTATCAAGGGCTCGGCATGCAGGTTGCCAACCCATAAAAACAAGAGTAGCAGGGGGAAATATTTGCTTAATGTCATCGGTTTTATTCTTTCCTTTCAGATTTATAAGACAGAGGGTCATTCTGCCTTGTCTAAGAGCAATTTGTCCAGTTGTTGCCAAGCAATTTCGATCTGGCTTTGCGCCCGCTTTTCCGTCAACCAGCGTGCAAAAATTTCTTCGGCGAACTCTTGCTGCCGTTGGCGGCGAATCTTTTCTTCGACCTCTTCAAAGGGCTGTAATCCGGCTTGCAGATATTTCTCCACCATAAAGAGATGGATGCCGTAACTGCTGTGCACCACCGGGCTGATATCCCCCGGCTTGAGGGCGAAAAGTACCTGCTCAAATTCCGGCGGCAACTCGCCGCGCGCGACCAGCCCTAAACTTCCCCCTTGATCGCGATCAGGAGACAAAGAATACTGGCGCGCCAGGCGGGCAAAATCTTCGCCTGCGACGAGACGTTCACGTATATTCTCGGCTTGGGTTTTATTTTTCAGCAGCATCTGACGCGCCTGAAGTTGTGCGGGGCGCTGATAGTCTTGCTGGTGACCTTGATAATAGTGCACCAGTTCCTGCCGGGCCAGAGGAGGGCGATTCTCGACCAGCTGGGCCAGCAGGCGCTCACGCAACAGGCTTGTGTGCAGCTGCTGATACCAGCGGACGCTGTCTTGTCCAGATTGCTGGATAATTTCGGCAAATTTCTCGGGAGGATACTGACCAATGAGAGTCTTGATTTTTTGCTGTAAATCTTCAGCACTGATCTGGATGTCGCGCTGCGCGGCTGCGCTGCGCAGCAACTCTTCGTCGATGAAACGCGCCAGGGTCTGACGCAGCAATCTTTTCTGCTCTGCGGGAGGGAGAGCGGTCAACTCACGCCGCAAGGGGCCAAGAGCGGCACGAAATTCTTCCAGGCTGATTTCGTGCGTATCTATGCGCAATAAGGGATGTTGCCGTTTTTCGCATGCCGATAGGGTCAGGGACAGCAGCACCAGCAGTAACAGGTGCAACGGGAATTTTTTCATGGCGCGACCTGCCCCCGGGCAAGTCGCTGGAGCTCGCTGCGCACCTCGGCGATCAGCTCTGCCTCGCGCAGGCGCTCTGACGTCCGCACGAGCAAACGAAAGCCGGCGGCCAGACTGTAGCGCTGCGGCTCCGCGTGTAAAAGTTGGCGGATAAAATCCCCCGAAATTGAGGTGTCGGCATGGAAAGACAAACTGAGGCGGCGGCCATCGTATTCCAAAAGTTCAATTTTCAGCTGCTTGAGTTGGATCCGCAAGCGCATGCTGCCGAGCAAGAGCTGGCCAGCTGCGGGCAGTTCTCCGTAGCGATCTTGCAACTCGTCCGCCAAATGAAAAATTTCGGCATCATCTTCCGCTGCGGCAAGCTGCTGATAAAATTTCAGCCGTTGATTGGGATCGGGCAGATATTTTTCCGGCAGATAGGCCGATAAGCCCAGGCGGATTTCCGGGTCAATTCGCTGCTCGCGCTCCCGTCCGCGCAGGGTTTCAATCGTCTCTTCCAGCAGTTCGGTATAGAGCTCAAACCCAATCGCCGCAATCGGCCCCGACTGTTTCGCGCCGAGCAGATCACCGGCCCCGCGCAGCTCCAGATCTTGGCTGGCAATGCGGAATCCGGCCCCCAGTTCGGTCAGCTCCTGCAAAACCTTGAGGCGTTCCCGCGCTTCGCGGGTCAGACTGGCATCTCCCGGGATGAGGAGATAGGCATAGGCGCGACGATCTGAACGCCCGACGCGGCCGCGCAACTGATAAAGCTGTGAAAGCCCGAAGCAATCGGCACGATTAATAATAATGGTGTTTGCCCCCGGGATATCCAGGCCATTTTCGATAATGGTTGATGCCAGCAACACATTGGAGCGACCTTCAACAAAATCGAGCATCACCTTTTCGAGGTCTTTTTCATTCATTTGACCATGACCGATGGCAATTTTTGCCTCGGGCACCAATTGGCGTAAATGATCGGCCATAGCCGCGATAGTTTGTACCCGGTTGTGCACAAAATAGACCTGACCACCGCGTTGCAGTTCACGTAAAATCGCCTGGCGGATCAGGTCATCATCGAAACGGGTCACATAGGTTCGAATCGCCAGTCGATCGACCGGCGCGGTCTCGATTACCGACAGATCACGCATTCCGGTCATACTCATATGCAGCGTACGCGGAATGGGGGTTGCGGTCAGGGTCAGGGTATCAACTTCCGCCCGCAAGCTCTTGAGACGTTCCTTGTGGCTGACGCCGAAACGCTGTTCTTCATCTATCACCAGCAGACCGAGATCTTTGAAACGGATATCGCGCTGCAACAAACGATGGGTGCCAATAACAATATCTACCCGCCCATTGGCCATGGCGTCGAGAACCTTGCGCACCTCGGCCGCGCTGCGAAAGCGCGAGATCATTTCAACGCGCACCGGGAAATCCTTCAAGCGCCCGGTAAAACTTTGCCAGTGCTGTTGGGCCAGAATCGTGGTCGGTACCAGCACCGCCACCTGCTTGCCATCGAGCACCGCCTTCACCGCGGCCCGCAGGGCAACTTCGGTTTTGCCGTAACCGACATCGCCGCACACCAGACGATCCATGGGACGGGGGGAACACATATCGGCCAGAGTTTCGAGAATCGCGTTGGCCTGATCAGGGGTTTCCTCGTAGGGAAAGGTGGCTTCAAACTCGCGAAATAAGCGATCAGGCGGGCTGAAAGCAAAACCTTCACAGAGTTCGCGCCGGGCATAAATTTCGAGGAGCTGCCGTGCCAGCTCCTCAATCGCGGTGCGTGCCTTGAGCCGAGCCTTTTCCCAACTCTGACCGCCCATTTTGTCGAGGCGCGGCTGGGCACCTTCACCGCCAATGTACTTCTGAACTTTTTCGATACGCTCGACAGGCAAATAAAGTTTGTCGTTACCGGCATATTCGAGATGAAGATAATCACCTGAAATTGCACCGGTTTTCAGGTGGATCAACCCCAGATAACGCCCGACACCGTGATCAATGTGCACGATATAGTCATTTTCACGCAGATCACCCAATCCCGAAAAAAGCTCACGTGCACTTTTGCGTTTCGGCTTGTGGTGGTGGCTGCGCTGACCGAAAATTTCCTCTTCAGTAATAATCCCTAAATGATCGAAAGGCAGGTGGAAGCCGGCAGACAGCTTGCCGATGTGCAGCTGCGGGGCTTGTGCCGTTAACGCAGAAAAATTTCCGGGTGTGCTGATGGGCAATTGCCACCCATTTTCCCTCAGCAACTCTTGCAAGCGCCGCGCTTGTCCTGGTTGCCGACACACCAAAAGGATCTTCCACTTGGCGGCGCGCCAGGCTTCAAGCTTGTCCAGCAAGGGGGTCAGGCCATCTTGCCCCTCCGCCAGACTGGCGCGCAGATCCTGGTTGGTATGACAGTCGAAATGGTAACTGTAGTGTTGCGCATCAAGAGCATAAACCCGCAGAGAACTCAGCCGAACAGGCCGGTAGGTGGCCAGAGCCTTCTCAAGTTCTTCCGGTTCCAGAAAGAGATCCTGGCGCTTGGCGTGAGGTTCCCGGTTAGCGCTGAGGCGCGCTTCTGCCGAGCGAATTTCACTGCTGAAGCGATCAATCTCCTGCTCGATGGCGGGGGGGTCAATCAACACCAGGTCGGCCCGAG
>JAACTI010000075.1:10030-10263 GCA_009993495.1 Deltaproteobacteria bacterium
CAGCAGAAAAGCGCGGCCAGGGGCCAGAATCCCTTCACGTAATTCCTCATTGATGCCTTCACGCAGGGTGCGCGGCAACTCCATTTCATCACAGCGCTGCTTGAGTTTACGCAGCAAACACTCGAGATGAGTACCGCTTAGACAAAGTTCACGCGCAGGAATCAGCTGGATACGTTTGAGTTCAGCACCCGCGGTACGCTGACTTGCGGGGTCAAAATAACGCATGCGTTCAA
>JAACTI010000076.1 GCA_009993495.1 Deltaproteobacteria bacterium
GCCCATCTTCTTGAACTTGTGCGTTATATTCATCTGAATCCCTTGCGGGCCGGCCTGGTGGAATCTGTTGATGGGCTGGATTCCTACCCCTGGTCGGGCCATGCGGTCATTCTGGGGAATCGCGAATTAGCGGGACAGAAGGTCGCGGAAGTGCTCCAGATGTTCGGCAAGCGCAAGGAGCGCGCCCGGAAACTGTATCGGACTTTTATCGAAGACGGCATCAAGCAGGGGAAAAGGGATGAGCTGGTGGGTGGCGGATTACGGCGCTCCCTGAAGCTGTCAGGCGCAAAAGAGCAGCAAGCTTACGATGAAAGAATTCTCGGCAGCGGAGAGTTTGTCGAACAACTGCAACGGGTAACGGAAACCACCGACATTGCCCTGGGCCGTGTGTCACTGGAAGACATCCTCAGCAGAATAGCGCCCATATTTTCTATCACCCCCAACTCCCTGCGGCAAGGCGGCAAACGAAAAGAGATGTCCGATGCCAGAGCGGCTTTCTGTTACGTTGCGGTCATGAAAATGGGCGTGAGTGGTGCAGCGGTTGCGCGACTGTTGAACATCAGCCGCGCCGGCGTTACCCTGGCTGCGCGAAGGGGCGAAAATATCTATGCGAGGAGTGATGAGTTACAGACGGTAATTTTTAGTTTGCATGATTAACAACGTCCCCCTGTTACTCGAAATATTGTTTGCTTAAGTAGGCGCCATTTTTTAATCTGACATCATCAAGAACATAACCTCGAAGCGTGAAATCTTTTAATACTTGCCCTGCCCATTTTCTAAAATGAGTAGCTCTTTCAGAGTTAACTCGGAAACCTACAGCAATAATACCTTGTAAATTATAATGCTCTACTTCACGGGAAACTTCCCTTGTGCCCTCTGTTTGAACTATTCGAAATTTTCGAATAGTTGCCTCAGCTTGCAGTTCGCCAGTATTAAATATTTCTTTTAGGTGATAGTTTATTGTATTGACTTCAACGCCAAAAAGTTTTGCAATCAGCTTTTGAGTAAGCCAGACATTTTCATCTTCTACACGAACGTCAATGCCGTCTTCACCAGCTTGGCTGGTAAACACCAAGAATTCCGCAGTAGAGTTACGAATCCTTAATAATTGTGAATTATGAGTTATGAATGGTGAATTAGTTGTTTCTTCATTCGTGTTTGATAATTCATTTTCTTTTTTCTTTTCATTCATGATTTACCATTCACCCTTCATAATTTTTTAACGATCATCCAAGCAGTGGCCGATTCAGTTCGTTTCCATATGTCGGGGGGATTTATCGTTTGCGCAAACACAATCAGGGTGATCCCCCGCGAACAAAAAAACCGCCGGTGCCAGAAGTCTCTGGTTCGTGCGGTTTTTGTCATCCTGTGTTTAGATACTTCAGCATCGTCCCACTCCATTCCACTATGCCTTGCGGCATCCTCTCCATCCCCGAACTTTCAACAGCACTGAACAGTCCACGGGCAATAAACCACGGACGGCAAGTACAATCAAGGGAAATATCCGCCTGACAGGAAAGAGTGTGGGACGCTGATTTACGCTGAAAAGGCATGATTGAGACCAAAGTCAAAATCAGACTTGCGCAATCTGTCTGGTTGATAAACCAGTCAAGGGCAATTTAACAGGGATGAAGGGGATACAGGGGATATGGCTTAAACCCTTAATCCAGGGGTGAGCTTGATCTATCCCTTTCATCCCCTTTATCCCTGTAAATATAGGTGTATAGGGTTTCAAATCAGCGTCCACCTTGAATTTTCTCCTGCGCCATCACATCGAGGGCCCTGATGATGCGCAGTATGCCCGCATTGGCGGGGGTTGGAATACCCAGTTCTCGCCCCAGGGCCACAACCTTGCCGGCAAAAATTTCGACTTCGGTGGGGCGTCCGGCCTCGACATCCTGCAGCATCGATGTTTTCCCCTCAGGCGCGAGTCGATTGAGCACCCGCCACCATTCCTCAAGATCCGCCTCGCCAAGGTCAATTTCAAGGCGCCGGGCCAGAAGAATGACTTCTTCCATCAGGGGGGTGATAACCGCCCGGGCGGCTTCGCAGCGCTGAAAAACACCATAGGGCGCGCGCAGAACGGCCGAAGCCTGATTTATTCCGACATTGATCATAAATTTCCACCAGAGAATGCGTTGCATGTCGGCGGGGGTTTCCCAGGCCAGCCCGGCCCGATCAAGGGCTTGCTGGATCTTTACGACCATGGGGCTTGCGGGCTGATTGCGACTTTCACCGAAATAGAGCTTGCCCGCGTGGGCAACCTGAATTCCCTCGGCGGTGCGCACCGCATCAATGCCCACTGCGACACAGAGCAACACCCGTTCGGCACCAAATTCAGCCGCAATCAAGGCTTCGCTGTCGAGTCCATTCAATACGGAAAGAAAGAGGGTCTGCGGGCCGACCAGTTTACGCAACAGCGGCAGCCCGGTGGCAAGATGATGATGCTTGAGGGCGACGATAACCAGGTCGGCGGCGGACTGGTGTCTGCTGCCGTCATTGACCGGCAGCTTCAAAGTTTGATGGTTGATCCTCAGCCCGTGTTCCTTCAGCAGGGCGGCCCGGGCCGGATCGGCCAGCAGTTGTACCTTGAAGCCGACGGTGGCGGCAAAGCGGGCGGCGTAAAAGGCACCCATGGCTCCGGCGCCGAGCACAACGATTTTTTCAATAGGCTGCATATGCGGGTCTCCGGCAGCGGGGCTTAATGGCAGGTTAATTCGTAATTATCCCTGTTTATTGCTTTTGCGCCTATCTTTTTCCTCCAATGCTGGCTATTATAAAAGACCAACCCGGCTGTCGCTTTTCTGTTCGGCCTGATTTCTGGGCACAACAAGAAGTTTCGGTCGGTTTTCATTTGCAGCGAAAGGATAATTACAACCATGAGTAAGTCCCAGTTGTCGGCAGGAGATGTGCTAGTTGCAAACTGCACCCGTTGTCGCCAGGAAACCAACCACACCATTGTTGCACTGGTAGGCGAAACCCCGGCTAAAATTAAATGTCATACCTGCGGCAGTGAACACAAATATCGTAAGCCGGCGGCCGCGCGCAAAAAAGCCGCTCCTGCTACCCCCCGCGCTCGGCGCACCAAGGCTGAGCCCCAGGCACCGGAAAAGCAGCAATGGCAGAATTTGCAGTTGAACGGCACCGAGAAAACTCAGCCCTACTCCATGGAAGCACGCTACCGGCTGATGGATTTAATTGAGCATCCCTTGTTCGGGATTGGCCAGGTTCAAGAGAACAGCGGTACCCGCAAAATGACGGTTCTCTTCGTCGACGGCTTGAAGATATTGCGCTGCGGCTGAGCAGCCTTTCCACTCTGCAAAAAGAGTCGGACAGCGCCAAGCTGTTGCCGGCTCTTTTTTTATGGTATTTTCCGAACCTTAAGCAGCTTCATCCAGAGTTGTATTTAATAACGCAGACCGAGGCCTTATGGGTATAGCAGGCGATATTGTTATTATTGTTCTGGCGGCACTCACTTGCGGATTGCTGGCTCATCGACTGCACCAGCCAGTGATGCTGGGATATATTCTGGCGGGGATTATCATTGGCCCCTTCACCGGCGGGGTGACGGTTTCCGACGCACATCAGATAGAAAAGCTTGCCGAAATCGGGGTAGCACTGCTGTTGTTTGCTCTGGGCCTTGAATTTTCTCTCAAAGAACTGCGTCCGGTGCGCATCATCGCTCTGATCGGCACGCCCATCCAGATGCTGTTGACCATTGGTTTTGGTTATCTGGTCGGGATTTATCTCGGCTGGAACCAGATTGCGGCCCTCTGGCTGGGGGGGCTGGTGTCCCTGTCGAGTACCATGGTCATCCTCAAAACTCTGGTGAGTCAGGGGATGATGGGCACTTTGTCGAGCCGCGTGATGATCGGTATTCTCATTGTACAGGATCTGGCGGTGGTGCCGCTGATGATTTTGTTGCCCCAAATGTCAAACCCCGAGTCCGGCCTGCCGCTTCTCGGCTTTGCCCTGCTGAAATCCGGGCTGTTTCTGGTGGGGATGCTGCTGCTGGGAACGCGCCTTTTGCCCCATTTGCTCGCGCGCATCGCCCACTGGAACTCGCGGGAGCTTTTTTTGTTGTCGATTACCGCTATTGGCCTGGGGATTGGTTATCTGACCTATATGTTGGGGCTGTCATTTGCCCTGGGGGCCTTCGTCGCGGGCATGGTGTTAAGTGAATCTGATTATGGGCATCAGGCTCTGAGCGATATTATCCCTTTGCGCGATCTGTTCGGGCTGCTCTTTTTTACCTCGGTCGGCATGCTCCTCGACCCGAATTTTCTGCTCGAAAATTGGCGCGTCATTTGTCTACTGGTTTTGGTTGTCGGTTTGGGTAAAGGGTTGATTCTTGCGGTTAGCACCCGCGCTTTTGGTTATCGTAATGTGGTGCCACTGGCGGTCGGATTGGGGATGTTCCAGATTGGCGAATTTTCTTTTGTGCTGGGGCAGGTGGGTTTTTCCGGTGAATTTTTATCTCAGCAGCAGTACTCTACGGTGCTGACCGCGACCATTTTCAGTATGTTTATTACCCCGTTTGTGTCGGGCTTGACCGCGCCTGTCTATGGGTTACGTCGTCGCTTTCTGGCTGCCGAATCGCTCCTCAGCGCTCATCTGAATATGGAAACCCTGGCGCACCATGTGGTTATTGCCGGCGGGGGACGTGTTGGTCAGCATGTTGCTCAGTTATTTTCTGCCCTGGATGTCTCTTTTGTTATTATCGAAAGTAATCACAGCCGTTTTGAGCAATGTCGCACACGGGGGTTCAGTGTGCTTTACGGTGATGCCAGCCAACCAACGGTTCTCGCCGCCGCCTGCCTGGAAAAGGCCGATCAACTGCTGTTGACCCTGCCGGAAATTACGGCCGCCCTCGGTATTGTCAGCCAGGCGCAGAAACACAATGCGCGCCTGAATATTGTTGCGCGCGCCGAAGGTGAGGAGCAGTTGCGCTCGCTCTATCGGGATGGTGTTTATATGGTAATTATGCCCGAGCTTGAAGCCGGGCTCGAAATTGCGCGTCAGGCGTTGCTGCACCTGAAGTTGCCCATACCAAAAATCCAACAGTACACCGACAGCATGCGGCGTGACTATCTGCACCCGGAACTTCAGGATAGCAGCCAGGGACAGGAGTTGCGCCTGTTGAAAAATGCGCGGGAATTGCTGGAACTGCGGTGGGAGCGACTGGGCGCGGAAAGCTTGATGGCGGGCCACAGTATTCGCGATCTGGATATCCGGCGCACCACGGGTTCCTCTGTCGTTGGTGTGCTGCGCGGCGCAGAGTTTACCCCCAATCCGTCGGCCGATTTTGTCTTTGCCAATGGCGATCTGGTCGCAGTGCTGGCATCAACGCGTCAGGCCGCAGAAGAGCAAAAATAACCGTTCATCCTCTGGGAGAAACTGCGGCAAGGGAGAAACTTTCCTCTTGCCGCACGGGATCAGCAGTTAGCTGCGCGGTGGTTTGCGCTTGAGGGGTTTTTTGAAACTGGGGGCTGCCGGGCGGGCGAAACTCTTTCTTTTTTTGGGCACAGCCTCACCCGGCCCCTGGTCAAGTCTGATGTTCAGGGCTTGACCGCAAACCTTGGTATGCATGAGTTTTTTCAAAATAGCCGGGGAGAGATCGCTGGGCAGATCAACCAGGCTGAAATTTTGCTGAATGGAAATTTTGCCGATCATGGAAGACGTCAGGCCGCCTTCATTGGTAATGGCACCGACCAAATTACCCGGCTCGACCCGGTGGCTGCGCCCAACATCGACGCGAAAGGACGAGCGCGCCACATTTTCACTTTGTCCGCGATGGCTGGGGGGGCGCTCAAAGGTTGCCGGGGGCAGTTCGTCGCGGCCATCCGCTTGTAAGGGACGATCTTTCTGCACCAAAAACGCCAAGGTCGCGGCAATGCGGCGAAAACTGACATCCGTGTCATTCTGGTAGCCGTCGACCAGATCTTCAAAAAACTCCAGATCCTGGGCTTCCATGGCTTCGGTGACCAGCTCTTTGAACAGGCTGACACGCCGATCGCTGATTTGTTTACGACTGGGTAACCCCATGGGGCGAACCGGCTGGCGAGTGGCGCGTTCTATCGCCGAGAGCATGCGCATTTCTCGCGGGGCGGCAAACAAAATCGCCTTACCGCTGCGCCCGGCGCGTCCGGTGCGCCCGATGCGATGAATATAGGCCTCGATGTCTTGCGGAATATCGTAATTGACCACGTGGCTGATGCGCTGAACGTCAAGTCCGCGGGCGGCGACATCGGTGGCAACGACGATATCGAGTTTCCCCTCGCGGAAGCGTTCGATGGTTTTCTCACGCAGCGACTGGGTCATGTCGCCATTCAGGGGTGCACAGGAAAACCCCCGAGCTTCAAGTTTTTCACTCAACTCAATCGTCGCAATTTTGGTGCGCACAAACACCAGCATGGCTTCCAGTTCCTCGGCCTCAAGAATCCGCGTTAGAGCGTCGAGTTTGTGCAGCCCTTTGACCTGCCACACGTACTGATCAATGGTTTCGGCGGTGCTGGTTCGGGTTTCAATATGAATTTCCACCGGATCGTTCAGGTTGCGCCGTGCAATGTTCAAAATTTCTTTCGGCATGGTCGCCGAAAAGAGCGCGGTCTGGCGCTCGGCCGGAGCATGGGAGAGGATTTGCTCGACGTCATCAATAAAACCCATTTTGAGCATTTCGTCAGCTTCATCAACCACCACCGCCTGAATGCTGTCGAGCTTCAGGGTGCCGCGGCGCAAGTGATCCTGAATGCGCCCCGGCGTGCCGACAACGGCATGCACGCCGCGTTGTAACTGACGCAATTGCTGCACCATGCTCTGCCCACCGTAGATGGGCAGAACCTGGAAATCTTTCAGATGGCGGGCATAGGTTTGAATGGCTTCGGCAACCTGCAACGCCAGCTCGCGCGTTGGGGTCAGCACCAGAATCTGCGGGCCACGCTTCTTCATATTGAGACGACTGAGAAGGGGCAGGGCAAAGGCTGCGGTTTTACCGGTGCCGGTCTGGGCTTGCCCGAGCAGGTCACGACCTTCGAGCAGGGGCGGAATACTGCGCGCCTGAATGGGCGACGGGGTCTCGTAGCCAACTTCTTTAATAATTTTGAAAATAGCGGGAGCCAGATTCAGCTCGGCAAAGCTGATCTCTTGAGTTTCGGTCATAGAATTACTTTCGTTTCAGGCTGAACAACCAGAAAAAACCGGAAGGTGTTTCACGCACAGGAATTTAAAGGAAGACATAATAACAAGGACATCTTGTCGTTTGTCCTTCCGAGGGGAGTAATTATTAGCGCGAATGACAAAGCAGAGCAAGCTTTTTCTGCTATTTTTCAGATAATTACCTAGGTTTTACCCTCGGCTACCTCGTTTGGCATAGCCGCTGCCGATGGCCGAAAAGAAAGAACGTTGTTGCTTTAACAGCTTATCGACCAACCGGCAACAGTCTCCGCAGACGCTCGACAAAGTCGGTGTAGTCGGTGTAGTCGGGGTTGTCCGTAAAAATCACCGGTGCTCAATGCCACGCACCATAATATGGTGCAGTAGATCCGGAATGTCTAAGCGGGGTTGTCTGGGCATGGAAAGAGCCTGGCAGATAACACTAAAGCAATCAAGCAACGACGTCCCCCCAACCCCCATGCGACAAAAAGAGAGTCGCAGCAATTCATCAGCTTGTGGAGGCGACTGCCATCATGGTGGCAAGATGCTCTGCAAGATAGAGGGGGAGGGAAAGCAGACGGTATTTTACCGATTTTCCCGTCGTGGTTTTGACTTGGATGGTTTGCAGTGACGGAGGGTTGGTATCAAAACGGATCGCCAAGGACAGACCCTTTTCCGCCATGAATTGGTGTAACGATTTCATGCTGCCGGCGGCGCCTGATTTCACCTCGACCGGCACGATTTGATTACCGTGTTGAATGATGTAGTCGATTTCACCCAGCCGCCCCCCCGTCCGTTGCCAATAAAAAAGCTGCGGCTCCATGAGCGGGCTCTGGGCCGCCCGGAATTGCTGTCCCACAAACTGTTCGGCCAGCCCTCCCTTGTTGGCAAACAGCACGTGATCCAATTCGGATCGTTTGACGGAGGCCAGCCCGAGCTGAGCGGAGACCAAGCCGATATCGATCAGCAGGGCTTTGAAAAATTTTTCGTTGGATTCGGCCCCCAATGGCAGCCCGTTGGCGCTGGTATGCACCACTTTTGTGCATACCCTGGCCTGGCAGAGCATGGTCAGTGATTTTTTGACCACCTCCAGGCGAGCACCGGAGTCGGCCCGGCTGAAAACAAATTTTCCTCCCAACTGCTCGGCCACCGAGTGCAGAATGCGGTTAAGCAGCCGGGCGTCGATTTCGCCGCCGTACTTGTGAAAATCATCGCGATAGGTGGCTAACAGATCATGCTGTATCTTAAGGCATTCGCTTAATTCCCCACTATTCACCCAGGCCTGCACCACCTCCGGCATCCCGCCGATCAGGCAAAACTGCTTGTAGAGATCCAGGCATTTGTCATGCAGAGTTTGGGGCAAGCCCTTGGCCGGGTCGCAGGAGATCATCTTCCGGTGGAGCGCCTCATGGCCGCAAGCCAGCACAAATTCGAAAAAAGAGAGCTGTTCCAAATGGAAGTAGCTGATCCTACCTACCGGCATACTGTATTGCTGACGATCCAGAGCAAACTCCAGCAAAGAGCCGGCTGCGATCACCGCAAGTTGCGGCAACTCCTCCTTGAACCATCTGAGTTTCGCCAACAGCTCCGGCACGGCTTGAATTTCATCCAGAAAAAGGCAGGATGTTTCCGGGGTTATGCTGATGGAGAACTCCGCTTCGAGGTTGCCGACAATCTCCCTCGGGTCGTTTACTGAGAACAGCTCCGCCAGGTTGGGCAATTTCTCGAAATTCAGTTCAACTAAGGCAAGCCGGTGTCTCTGGGCAAAATCGCGCACCAGCCAGGTCTTGCCGACTTGACGAGCGCCTCTTAATATCAGGGGTTTCCGATTGGGGCTTTTAAACCATCGATCAAGCCCGGTGGCGGCAAAACGAATCATCTCACTATCCATCCCGGTTTTTTTGCAATACTATTTATCGCGAAACCGTATAATCAACGCGTTGTTTATGTCAATAAAAATTATTTAAACGTGTTGTTTATATGGTTACAGGAATTTTCCCCGGGATATCCAGTTCGCCGCGCCAATACCCATATTGTATCAGCATAATCCCCGAATTGAGCTGCTGCGCCAACTGAACTTTCCCGCTTTAGCGCCGCAGACGTTCTCGCAGTCAGCTCTAATGACTTGGTTAGCCCGATGTCCGGCACCCATGCTCTGATGACGCGGCTGCTTTACGGGGCCGGGTTGCGCCTGCTGGAATGTTTGCGCCTGCGCATTCACGATGTTGATTTCGGCCAACGGCACGTGTTTATCCGCGACGGCAAAGGGGGCAAAGACCGCGTCAGCCTGTTGCCGCAGGAATTAGCGACCGATCTCCAGGCCCATATCGAGCGGGTCATCCAACGGCATCAAACCGACCTGAGCGAAGGTTTTGGTCGGGTCTATCTGCCCGAGGCCTTGGCGCGTAAATACCCCAACGCTGCGACGGAAACGGGTTGGCAGTATATGTTCCCGGCCAAAAAACGCACGCTTGATCCGCGCGGCGGTGAAGAACGCCGCCATCATGCCCAGGAATCGGGCCTGCAAAAAGCGGTGAAGACGGCGGCGCGCAAGAGCGGCATCCCCAAACGCATCAGCTGTCATACTCTGCGCCACAGCT
>JAACTI010000353.1:0-2146 GCA_009993495.1 Deltaproteobacteria bacterium
TCTTCCCTCGCCCTGGCGCGGCGGGCGGCAAAATCGACGGTCCAGGAGTAGCGGCTTTCGCCTTGTGGCGTGCCGCGCTGGGGCAACAGGCTGGCGTAACTCGGGAAGGACTTGCCCACATTCGCTTGGTCCTCTTTCCAGTCGGCAACGAGGATGGCAGGAAGTTGGGCATCGGCCAGCACCGAACCATCTTTGTCAAAGCCGAAATGGGACAGAGTCAGCGGCGTCTTCTTGCCGACCTTGACGCTAGAGAGGTCGTAGTACCAGATTTTTTCGGTCTTGCGCCCCTTGGTGAAGAAGAGCAGGTTGGTTTTCACCCCGGCCCCGGCGGTGGAGAAGACCCCGCCGGGCAGGCTGACTATGGCCCACAGGTCGCACTCGTCCACCAGTTTGCGCTTGGTTTCAACAAAGGCGCTCTCGTTGGTGCGGAACAACAGCCCCTCATCAAGGACGATGGCGCAGGTGCCATCCAGGGCCAGTTCGCTGAAGATGTCCTGCACGAACAGCACCTGGGTGGAGCTGGTTTCGAAGGCGAAATGCTTCTGAGCGTCCTTCCCCTCCTTGCCGCCGAAAGGCGGGTTGGTGAGGATGTAGTCGAAGAATTTCGGGGCCTGCTCAAAGAGCGCCGCGTAAGTGGCGCGGCCGGTCAGGGTGTTGCCGTGCCAGAGGTTGGGCTGGTCGATGCCGTGCAGCACCAGATTGGCCAGGGCGATGGGGAAGACCAGGTTTTCCTTCTCGCGGCCGAAAAAGGTGTCATGCTTCAAGGTGTCGATATCGGTTGCAACTGGACTGTTCCCCAGCTTGCGACTTATATGCTCGTAGGCGATGGCCAGAAAGCCGCCGGTGCCGCAGCCGGGGTCGTAGATGGTCTTGCCCGGTTTGGGATCGACCGTATGCACCATGGCGCGGATCACTTCGCGCGGGGTGAAGAACTGGCCGCCGTCCGAGTTTTTCTCGCCCATCTTGAGCAGCAAATCTTCGTACACCTGCGACAGGGTGAAGAAGTGGGTATCCTCCACGTGATCGATATTGATCTCGTGGACCTTGTCGAGGATGTCGCGCAGGTTGGTTTCGGAATCCACCCGCACCCGCTCCACCGCCGTCATGATGCGGCCGATGATGCGCTGCTTACGTGAGGCCGAAGGGTTGGGCAGCCCGGTGCGGGCGTCGATGTCCAGACCGTGCAGATGGGGCAGCAGCTCCTTGATGATGAAGTCGAACAATTTGCCGTCGCCTGCGGCGAACAGCTCCTGCCGCTTCCAGCCATAGGGCTTGCCGTCGCCGGTCTTGGGATGATCCGCTTTTTCGGAATGGGGAGCGGCCCAGTCCTGCCAGCGGTAGGGGCTGGCCAGCGCTGGGGTGAAGATTGCCCCCACGGCCTCCGATTCGCCCTTGGCCTTCTCCTCCTGGGCGTCGAGAATGCGCAGGAACAGAATCCAGGTCAGCTCCGGCACGTATTGCAACGCACTGGCGCAGTTGGAGCGGCGCATGATGTCGCAGATCGATTTGACAAAGCTTGAGAGCGACTGGGTGGAGGCGATGGTTTTGGGCTGTTTTTTTCTGGTTGTTTTTCGTGCCACTCTCTCAATTCCTTGATTTGTTTCTTGTACGTTCAATCTGTTCTGTGTTTACGGTTCGACAAGCTCATCGTGAACGGGGTGGTTTAGGGAGACAAACGGCTAAACCATTCATTCAGTCCGTTCGCACTGCTCCTTCTTTTTAATCCGTTCGCCCTGATCTTTTTTTAATCCGTTCGCCCTGAGCTTGTCGAAGGGCCGTTTGATTCGTAGATGACCGAGCCAGCCGGGAAACCTCAGCCCAATCTCCCAGCATCATCGCCTCCTTCTTTTTTCGGCTCCAGCCCTTGATTTGCCGCTCAGCAGCGAGCGCCTCTTCACGAGTTGTAAAGGATTGGGAAAAGACAAGTTTCAACGGTCGACGCGTGAAGGTGAAGCAACTTGGAATTTCTCCGGACTCGTGCTGTGCCAGACGACGTTCAAGGTCGTCCGTATGTCCGGTGTAGTAGCTTCCATCTCGGCAGCGAAGGATGTAAACCCAAAACGGTTTCATGCACGAACCGACCTTTTTGGGCTAACATGGCTGAACCGAACCGAATGAGCGCACATTATCTGATCGGGTTGAACAC
>JAACTI010000353.1:2420-4102 GCA_009993495.1 Deltaproteobacteria bacterium
GAGAACGGCCCGCCCTGCAGGTTGGTGAAGCAATCGAACTCCCCGTAGAGATGGCCGTTGGTGGCAAAGACATATTTTACCTCGAAGCGCAGGCAATCGGCATACCCCTTGGCCTGCTGCATGCCCTTGAGGGGATCTTCCGTCTCTTTCTTGGCTTCGAGCACACCCACGGGCAGGGCTTTCGGTATATCGCCCACCTGCACGCAGAGCAGATAATCGGTGCGGCCTGCCCCCTTACGACGGCGGCCTTTCGGGCCGGTCGGTTCCACCGGGGCGGGGGTTTCCATCTTGATCCACTGGTGATCGTTGTAGCCCTTATCTCGCAAGACCGGATCGATCCGAAAGAAACGGGTTTCCTGTTCGTTGTAGCTCATGGTTTTTCCGCCCTCGATCCAGGCTCCGCCGCACCGCCGGATTCAACCCACGCATCCACTTGGCTTTTCTTGAACTTCCAGAGGCGGCCCATGCGGTGCGCGGGCATGCCATGCTTGTCGATCCATTTGTACACGGTGTCATTGCTGACCCCGAGGTATTTGCAGATCTCGGTTATCGACAACCAACGGTCTTCCATCTTGTTCATGCTCAAAACTCCACGAGCGTTTTGGTTCGCGGCCACGTCCGCCAGAGGCGAAACGGGAGGGAGCTACACGCACCTCTCCCAGGTTAAAAACTTTCTCAATATACAAAGGATATTCATGCTAAGTCAAACGATCTTTGCCGATTTCGGCCGAATTTATCCTTATTCAATACGACGCCATAGGTCATGTGACAGCTTGGCCGAATAATCGGCAAGGGGGCGACCAAGATTTTTTTCGGCTGAACCGACACATCCCGCTGCCACCCGGTAAGTAAGCCCCAAGACTGGCCCCTGCCGGAGGGGTTGACCGAATCGCAGCTGTGTACTCAGCTGTTTCCGCCGGTTGCGGCGGCACCTCCCTCCGAACGTCCGCTGCCGGACTGCGTCTACCTTCATGACGAGCTGAAGCGCAAAGGGGTGACCCTGATGCTGCTCTGGGAGGAATATCAGGCCGAGCATCCGGAGGGCTATCGTTACAGCCATTTTTGTGAACTCTACCGCCGTTGGGCCCGCACCCTGCGGGTCAGCATGCGTCAGGTGCACAAGGCATGCGCATCGGCCCGCACTGCGTGCGTTCAGGCGGCGCATCCTGCGCCTTGGTGTGCAGACGACAGAGAAGCGGGGTGTGACGGATTTCTCGAAAAGGGAGTGATCGGGGCGGCAGCACCGACACCCTGAAAGCGGCTTAAGTAGCTGATAATACATATAAAATAAAACCCGCCCAATAACCGGACGCGGTTAGTGGACGGGTTTGTCTTTTGTTAATGGGGTGGCGTCATCGTAACTGTTTGCATAAGCACCTAAATTAACTGAGATTCGTAAATTAAAAATTTCAAGTCTACCCCAATTTATACCCTGGATTTTACATAATCTGGAAGATCTGCCAGATATCGGCGTCTGCCTACCACCCTTCATTTCCCGCCCCCAGCAGCAGATATTTAACCACTGGAACACAAAGAACCTTCATGGTACCGACCTCGATTTCCTTCTCCAGATCGTTGGTGAGCAGCAGACACTGCCCAGCGTCCTTTTGCAAATCACCAAAGGCGGTCAGTTCGCGTTGCGGAATCTCCATCTGTAATGCATCTTCAAACCAGACCTGAAT
>JAACTI010000354.1 GCA_009993495.1 Deltaproteobacteria bacterium
TGGCAGTGCAGCCATATCAATAAAAGGCGCTATTCTACCTTTCATAATTTTCCGTGAAGGATTGAAGTCGATAATCTCTGATAGTTTTTGTTTACTCATCGAATCCATACCCAAGCCCCGCCTGATTCCGTTTAATCTCCCCTTCCAACTCCGCACTCCGAGCAAACTGCTTCTGTAACTGCGCCGTCAATCGCGCCATCTTCTCGGCAAAGGGTTCGCCATCCTCGACCTCATCCGCCGCACCGACATAGCGCCCCGGCGTCAGCACGAAATCGTGCTTCTTGATCTCCTTCAGCGTCGCGGAATAGCAGAAGCCGGCCTCATCGGCGTAACCCTCCCCTTTTTGCCAGGCATGAAAGGTATCGGCGACCTTGGTGATATCCTCGGGCTTAAAGTCGCGCAGCACGCGATCCTTCATGTAACCGAGGTTGCGGGCGTCTATGAACAGGATTTCGCCCCTTCGGTCGCGAATCCTGTTCACCCTCTCCTGGCCTCTCCCAGAGGGAGAGGTAACTTCCCTGGCGATACTATCCAGTACCTGTTGGGGGGAGTTGAGGAGTTCGTTGTTTTGGAAGCGCAGCACCTTGAACCCGCAGGAACTGAGGTAAGCGTCGCGTTTCTGATCCTTTTTCCGGCGCTCTTCGGTGGCGTGAACTTTTCCATCGAGCTCGATCACCAGGCCCTGGTCGTGGCAGTAAAAATCAACGATATAGTCACCAATCTGATGTTGACGGCGAAACTTGAGACCCATGAGCTTATGATTACGCAGCAACTCCCAAAGCATTTCTTCCGCCGGAGTCTGTTTCGCCCGCAATGAACGAGCTTCATCCACCAACCCGGAAAACTCAAACCCGCCCCGGTAATTGCTCTTGGCCGTGCTCCTCTCCCCCTGGGAGAGGCCGGGAGAGGGTCTGGTTTTCGACCCCGATTTATCGCGGGTCAAAAACCAGATACAGGCGGGAATCTGGGTATTAGTGAAGAGCTGCCCCGGCAGGGCGACCATGCCCTCGACCAGATCGTTCTCCACCAGCGCCCGGCGGATAACCCCCTCGGTGTTGGTGTTGGAACTCATTGAACCGTTGGCCAGCAGCAGGCCCAGGGAGCCGCCCGGCGCCAGGTGGTAGAGCATGTGCTGCAGCCAGGCGAAGTTGGCGTTGCCGGAAGGCGGCTTGCCGTACTGCCAGCGCGGATCGTCGTCGCTGACGTCGGTATCCCACTCCTTCATGTTGAAGGGGGGATTGGCCATGACAAAGTCAGCGCGCAGATCGGGGTGCTGGTCGTTGGTGAAGGTGTTGGCCGGCTCCTTGCCGAAGTTGAAATCGAGGCCGCGGATGACCATGTTCATCGCCGCCAGCTGCCAGGTGGTGTGGTTATACTCCTGGCCGTAGATGGAGACATTGCCGAGCTTGCCGCCGTGCTCCTTGATGAACTGCTCGCTCTGCACGAAGAAGCCGCCCGAGCCCATGGCCGGGTCGTAGACCCGCCCGTTGAAGGGCTGCAGCATCTCGACGATCAGGGTGACGATCGACTTGGGGGTGTAAAACTGGCCCCCCTTCTTCCCTTCGGCGAGGGCGAACTGGCCGAGGAAGTATTCGTAGACATGGCCGAGGATGTCCTTGGCCTGCAAGGAGGCGTGCTTGAAGGGGATGGTGGCGATCAGGTCGATCAGTTCGCCGAGCTTGGCCTGATCGATCCGCAACCGACCGTACTGCTTGTTGAGCACCCCTTTGAGCTTGGGGTTGTCCTTCTCGATCGCCTCCAGCGCATCGTCGATCAACCGGCCGACGCTGCGCATGGTGTAGACATTTTCCTTGCCGTTCTTGATCACAATCTCGCTGCCGGGCGGCAGCTTGGAGTGATTCTGCAACGTCTCCCAGCGAGAGAGCTGCGGCACCCAGAAAACGTTTTTCTCGGTGTAGTAGTCGCGGATCTCCAGCTCGGCGGTGAGCTCTTCCTGGTACTCGGCGTCGGAGTCGTAATCGCCGGGGTTGAGGTAGTAGTCGTGAGTTTCGTCCTGAAACTGGGCGATCAGCTCCTGGCGGCGGATGTCGAAGGCGTCGGAGACGTACTTGACGAACAACAGGCCGAGCACCGCGTGCTTGTACTGCGCTGCATCGAGGGTGGAGCGCAGCTTGTCGGCGGCGGTCCAAAGCTTCTTTTCGAGGTCTTGCAGGAACTTCTGGGCAGACATTATCTTTCTCCCTCAACAAAAAAACCGCCTAGTAGGTTTACACCAACTCAGACGGTCATCAAGTAGCTACCTTCAAAAAAATCATCAGTCCCCCTAGGACAAATTTCCTTCGTAAAACCTGAGTAATGTAGGGCATTTTGGCAGAGATGTAAACCTTGAATAAGAATTCTTAACCAGCCCCTCCTTGCAGGTCCTATTGCATAACTAATCATAATGCCGAGGATCGGTTAGGTACGTTGCCACAGGCATGGCCAAAAATTGGACTGTCCCAATTGAGTTATCGGAACCTCCACAGACCCTCCGGCGCTGAAAACTAAAAAGGACCTAGCCCGTTATCGAGCTAAGTCCTTAATTTGTATGGCGCGCCACGAGAGATTCGAACTCCCGGCCTTCTGATCCGTAGTCAGACGCTCTATCCAGCTGAGCTAGTGGCGCATTGAAAGATCCGTTTTATCGCCCAATCCCCAGAGCTTGTCAAGTTTT
>JAACTI010000077.1 GCA_009993495.1 Deltaproteobacteria bacterium
AAGAAAAAAATTCAACAGCTGACGGGCCTCAGCATCCCCCCCTGGCAAGCCAGCCTCAAGCGCTATTTCAGTCAACGCAAGGCCTGAAAATATCAAGACCACGAATGGACACGAATGATGACCAAGCAAAGCTTATTTTCCAGCGCAAAGCTTTTCACCCCCGAGGGAGCCGGGGAGTGCTAGAGTTTGTCGGTTGTGAGGCAACTGGCAGTTCCTGCCAGGGGAACCCCTCCCGGCCTCCCCTTAACTTAAGGGGAGGAGTAAGACCCCGATTACTACTGATCATGAAAAGGATGTTTCCGTGAGTATTCAAAAAGGTATTGTGCTCGCCGGCGGTGCGGGTACCCGGCTTTATCCCTTAACGCTGGTTGCGAGTAAGCAGCTGCAACCCATTTACGACAAGCCGATGATCTATTATCCCCTCTCGACCCTGATGCGGGCGGGCGTACGCGATATTCTGATTATTTCAACCCCTCAGGATACCCCGCGATTTGAAGCCCTTCTTGGTGATGGCAGCCGCTGGGGTATCAAACTCAGCTATGCCGTGCAGCCCGAACCCAAGGGGATCGCCCAGGCCTTTTTGATCGGCGAAAAATTTATTGACCACCAGCCGGTGTGCTTGATTCTGGGTGACAACCTCTTCTACGGCAAAATGGATCTCGATCGCATCTTCGCCGAATTCACCCAGGGAGCACGGGTCTTCGGCTATCGCGTGCAAGATCCTGAACGTTACGGCGTGGTCGAATTCGATTCACGGGGCCGGGCGATTGGTATCGAAGAAAAACCGCTAAAACCCAAGTCCAATTATGCCGTTCCAGGGCTTTATCTTTACGATGAAAAAGTTGCGGCCATGACCAAAGGTTTGCACCCGTCGGCGCGGGGAGAACTCGAAATCACCGATCTGAACCTCGCCTATCTGCAACGCGGTGAGCTGATGGTCGAACGCCTCGAACGCGGCATCGCCTGGCTCGACACCGGCACCCACATGAGCCTGCTCGAAGCCAGCCACTTCATCGGCACCCTCGAAGCACGTCAAGGCGTCAAAATTGCCTGCCTTGAAGAGGTCGCCTACTGCAAGAAATTTATCGATGAAGCCAAAATGCGCCAGGTTATCGAACAAACACCGAAATCCAGTTATCGCGACTATCTCGAACGGGTGATGGCTGATGACATGGGAGATTAAAGATGCAGGTCATAAAAACCGCCATCCCCGACGCTCTCATCATCGAACCGCGCGTCTTCGGTGATGAACGTGGGTTTTTCTATGAAAGTTTCAACCAGCGGGCCTGGGAAGAGAAAACGGGGCTGAAAACCCAGTTCGTGCAGGATAACCACTCCCGCTCAAGCCGTGGTGTGCTGCGTGGTTTGCATTATCAAGTCGAACAACCCCAGGGCAAGCTGGTGCGGGTGGTGCAGGGCGAAGTCTTTGATGTTGCTGTCGATCTGCGGCGCGACTCCCCGACCTTCGGTCAGTGGGCAGGGGTGGTGCTCTCCGACGTAAACAAACGCCTGTTCTGGGTTCCCGAAGGTTTTGCCCATGGCTTTCTGGTGCTGAGCGATACCGCCGATTTCCTTTACAAAACCACCGACTACTACGCCCCGCAGCATGAACGTTGTATGCGCTGGGATGATCCCGTCATTGGCATCGACTGGCCCTGGTTGGGTGAACCCACGCTGTCTGAAAAAGATCGGCAGGGTTTAACCTTTGATACGGCACCAACCTTTTAAACCTTGCGCACCCTGCCGGAAACCGTCTGAATGACAGCTATTTTTCTGAGCCTTTTGCTATCCGTCGCCGGGGTGCTGCTGGTGCAGCGCCTGGCGGTGCCGTACGGGGGCGCAACCCCGCGACCTTGATTTTGCCTTGTCCTGTTTTATTGAGTTATTTAAGAGCGTCCCCCCCCCCACACACGAAGTTGGGGGGGGGGACGCGATGAATCGCGCCCCTACTGGCGGGTCAAACTGCGGTAGCGGATGCGGTGGGGCTGGTCGGCGTCGCGGCCCAGGCGCTTCTTGCGCTCGGCTTCATATTCGGAATAGTTGCCCTCAAACCAGACCACCTGGCTGTCGCCTTCAAACGCCAGCATATGGGTGGCGATGCGGTCGAGAAACCAGCGGTCGTGGCTGATGACCACCGCGCAGCCGCCGAAGTTTTCGAGACCTTCTTCGAGGGCACGCAGGGTGTTGACATCCAGATCGTTGGTCGGTTCATCCAAAAGCAGCACGTTGGCCTCCTCGCGCAGCATCTTGGCCAGATGCACGCGGTTGCGCTCACCGCCCGAGAGGACGCCGACCTTTTTCTGCTGGTCGCTGCCCGAAAAGTTGAAGCGCGCTACATAAGCGCGGCCATTGACCGACTGGTTGCCGATCTGGATGAATTCCTGGCCGTTGCAAACTTCTTCGAAGATGGTTTTGTTGGCGTCGAGGCTGCGGTTCTGGTCAACGTAGCCGAGTTTGACCGTCTCCCCGACCTTGAAGCTGCCGCTGTCGGGCTCTTCCTGGCCGGTGATCATGCGGAAGAGGGTGGTCTTGCCCGCGCCGTTGGGGCCGATGACGCCGACAATGCCGCCGGGAGGCAGGTTGAAGCTGAGCTTGTCGATTAACAGCCGCGCGCCATAGCCCTTGCTGACCTCTTTGGTTTCAACGACAATGTCGCCCAAGCGCGGACCGGGTGGAAGATAAAGCTCCAGATCTTTTTCTTTGGCTGCCGCCTCGTTGCCGAGAAGTTTTTCGTAAGAGCTGATGCGCGCCTGGGCCTTGGTGTGCCGCCCTTTGGGCGACATGCGGATCCATTCCAGCTCACGTTGCAGCGTTTGCTGGCGCTTGCTTTCGGCTTTTTCTTCACGCCGCAGTCGTTCTTGTTTCTGTTCGAGCCAGCTCGAATAGTTGCCCTTCCAGGGAATGCCCTGTCCGCGATCGAGTTCGAGGATCCAGCCCGCCACATTGTCAAGAAAGTAGCGGTCATGGGTTACGGCAATAACTGTGCCTGGGTAGCGTTGCAGGTGCTGCTCCAGCCAGGCGACGGTTTCGGCATCCAGATGGTTGGTCGGTTCATCCAGCAACAGGATGTCCGGTTTGCGCAGCAGCAGGCGGCAGAGGGCAACGCGGCGTTTTTCCCCTCCCGACAGGTTTTTGATCGGGGTCTCAGGCGGTGGGCAGCGCAGGGACTCTTCCGCCAGTTCGAGGCGCGAGTCGAGATCCCAGGCATCGGCGGCATCGAGGGCATCTTGCACCTTGGCCTGCCGTTCGAGCAGCTTGTCCATATCGCAATCGGGGTCGGCGAAGGCGTTGTTGATCTCTTCAAATTCGGCCAGCAGGTCGACCGTCTCCTGAACCCCCTCTTTGACGACATCACGCACAGACTTGCTTTCATCCAGCTGGGGTTCTTGTTCCAGATAGCCAACGCTGTAGCCTGGAGACAGAACCGCCTCACCGTTGAATTCCTTGTCAACGCCGGCCATGATCTTGAGCAGGGTCGATTTGCCCGAGCCGTTAAGGCCGAGCACGCCGATCTTGGCGCCATAGAAATAGGACAGCGAGATGTCCTTGATGACCGGCTGCTTGTTGTAACTCTTGCTGACGCGCATCATGGAATAGATAATTTTTTTTGTGTCTTCGCTCATAATGGAACCAACTTTTTGGAAAAGAGTGAACCGGGGGCTGAAAAAGATTTTTTGCCCGCGGAAGGTATACCATTGTCTCTGCCGCCGGGCAAGGGGGCCGTTCGGGACTGCGCCCGCTGAGGAAATTAGCCAGAAAAAAACCCGTTTCACGGCACGCAAAAAAAACAAATTTCGCCCCTTGTCGGAGAGCGTTGCAAAAAAAATGTTTTTGGTGATAGATTGCGCCTGTGAACAGAGACTTCTTTTTGGGTTTATCCCCGACATGAGTGGCACCGCAGGTTTTACCGCCACAGATCCCGAGATAGCGGCCCAGCTTTATGGGCGGCAGAATCGTTATCTGAAACAGGTTGAGCGCGCCCTGGGTATTCGCATTGGTAGCAATGGGCTGGCCCTGAATTTCACCGGTGATGCTTCTCAGGTTGTCATTGGCCGCCGGGTCTTTGAGGAACTGGAGCAATTACTCAAAGAAGGTCTGCCTCTTTACCCGCCCGATGTCGATTATGCGGTGCGCATCATCTGTGAAGACTCTTCCATCTGCCTGCGCGACATTTTTCTCGATACGGTTTTTATCTCGGCGCGCAAGAAACTCATCGGCCCCAAAACCCTGGCACAAAAAACCTATATCGACGCCATTCGTTCCCATCATGTGGTCTTTGGCATCGGCCCGGCAGGAACCGGCAAAACTTATCTGGCCATGGCTATGGCCGTAGCCGCTTTGCTGCGCAAGGACGTCAGCCGGATTCTGCTGGTGCGTCCGGCGGTCGAAGCGGGAGAAAAACTCGGTTTTCTACCCGGTGATCTGGCCGAAAAGGTCAACCCTTACCTGCGGCCCCTTTACGACGCCCTCTTCGACATGCTTGAGCCCGAACACGCCAAGGAGCTGGTCGCCAAGGGCACGGTCGAAGTGGCTCCCCTGGCCTTCATGCGCGGTCGCACCCTCAATGATGCTTTTGTGATTCTCGATGAAGCCCAGAATACCACGATTGAGCAGATGAAGATGTTCCTCACCCGGCTGGGGTTTGGCAGTCAGGCCGTGGTGACCGGCGATGTCACCCAGGTTGATCTGCCCGATCGTCAACGCTCGGGCCTGCTCCATGCCACCGAGGTGCTGACCGGGGTCACCGATATTTATTTTAATTTTTTCACCGATGTCGATGTTGTCCGCCATCCTATCGTCCAGTCCATTGTGCAGGCCTACCAGGCAGCTGATTCTCGCAAGCTGCGTGATCTGCGCCACGTCTGACAGTCGCCGCAGGAAAGTTTTCTATGGCCAAAAAAGAACAGGCCGACGCACGCGAAAAGCTGCTCGACCGCAAGCCCGAACCCAAAAAAAACGCGCAAAAAGATGACGTCTGGTACCGCCAACGCCGTCAGTTGGCAATTTTGTTGCTGGCGTTGCTGGCGCTCCTGCTCACCTTTGTGATTGTGCCCAAGGGCGCATTTGTGCCGGAATACGAGGTGCCGGGAGAAATTGCCGGACGCGATATTAAAGCGCAACGTGATCTGCTGATCGAAGATGCACCTTTAACCCAGGCCAAGCGCGAAGAGGCCCGTCAAGAAATTCTGCCACTTTACGATCTCGACGCTGAGGCCGGCAAGAACGCCCTGGCCCGCTTGCGGCGTGCTTTACTCGAAATCATCAAGACGGCTCAGCTGAGGCGTCAGCCATCTGACGCGCCGCGCGCGCTTGGCGCTGAAACCCTGCCCGCACCGACGGACAGCGAAAAACCCTGGCAGGTTATTGGAAGCATCCTCGGGTTTGAACTCAGCGCCGAGGAGTATCAGGTTTTACGCAACCTTGAGCCCGAGCTGAATGTTGACGGGCTGCATCAGCAACTGCTGGAAATTTTTACCCGCCCCCTGGTGGCCAATAGCGAACTCTTTCGGGCCGATCTGCAACGCGGCATCGTTGTGCGTACCCTGGCCAGCCAGCAGGAAAAGGTGTATCAGCAGCTGCCCGAGGTCTTGGGGTTGAGTGAAGCCCTGGGGGCCAGCGATCCGCTGCTGAAACAGACCCCCGGGATCAAGCGTGAACAGCGCCGGGTGCTTTTGTCGGTATTGCAACGTCTGATTCGACCCAGTCTCACCTACAATCAGCAGGAAACCGAGCAACGCCGCCAGAAAGCCTACGCCGAAGTGACTCCGGTGCTCTTTCAGGTGAAGAAAGGGGAGATGATTGTGCGCGAGGGCGAGCGCGTCAGTGCCGTCCAGATTGCCAAATTGCGCGCCCTGCGTGAAATCGGACGCGACAACCATAGTTTCGAAATTGCCGCAGGCATGCTCCTCTGTATCCTGGTGTTTTTCGCCGCTGCCCATCGTTTTGTGCAGTCGAGTGTGCGCAAATATAATCCCGATATTCGCGATCTGCTCTTTCTCACCAGTATCACCCTGCTTTATTTTGTGTTGGTCAAGCTCTCCCTGTTGATTGCTACCGGGCTGGCGAGTACGGTCGAATTTATTGACGGCAGCAGCTACTACTATGTTATCCCTTTTGCGGTCGGCGCCATGCTGGTGCGCATTGTGCTCAATTCGGAAACCGCGCTTATTTTCACCGTCTGCATTGCCTGGCTGACGGGCATTCTCTTCGGCAACAGCCTGTTCATTACGATATACGTGCTGGCGGCCAATCTCATCGGGGCCCACGGCGTTCGCCATTGTAAAGAGCGCTCACACCTTTACCGCGCCGGACTCTGGGTGGCAGCGGTCAATGTCGGAATGATTTTGGGTTTGCACCTCATGGCCGGACGGCCTCTGGATGTACAACTGCTCTACAAGCTGGGCCTCGGTCTGACCGGCGGATTGCTCAGTGCCGTGGTCGTCAACGGGGTGATTCCGCTGATCGAAACCCTGTTTAAATATACGACCGATATCAAATTGCTCGAACTGGCGAATATGAATTCGCCGGTGCTCCGCGAATTGATGGTGCAGGCACCGGGCACCTATCATCACTCCATGATCGTCGGCAGCCTGGTGGAATCGGCCGCCGAAGAAATCGGGGCCAACCCGCTGCTGGCCCGCGTGGGGGCCTATTATCACGATATCGGCAAAATCAAAAAGCCCCTTTACTTCATTGAAAATTCCGGTGGCCAGCGCAACAAACACGATAAACTGGCCCCCTCCATGAGTGCCCTGGTGCTGACCTCCCATGTCAAAGACGGTGTTGAGCTGGCGCGGGAACATCGGTTGGGGCTGCCGATTATCAATATTATTCGTGAACATCACGGTACGGCTTTAATCAAGTTTTTCTACGATCGGGCCAAGTCCCTGTCCGATCCCGAAGTCGAACAGGTTGACGAGCGCGATTACCGTTATCATGGGCCCAAACCCCAAAGCCGCGAAGCCGCCCTCATTATGCTGGCCGATGCCGTTGAGGCGGCCAGCCGTACCCTGACCGAACCCACGCCGGCCCGGATCAAGGGTATGGTCAAGAAACTGATCAACAATATTTTTATCGATGGCCAGCTCGACGAATGCAATCTCACCTTTAAAGATCTGCATCTCATCGCGCGCAGTTTTAATCGTATTCTGGGGGGAATTTTCCATAACCGCATCGATTACCCTGAGCCGGTGCATATTGTCCGCGAGAAGAAAGTCGAGGAAAGTCAGACCCGTGAAAATCCAGATCGAGAATCGCCAGCGGCGGCAGAAGATATTGAAACGTCCCCTGCGCAGAACCGCCAGCAAAATTCTAGACGCCTTGGGATATCCTGAGGGCGAATTGTCCCTGTTAATTGTCGACAATGCACACATACAGCAGCTTAATCGCGACTATTTGCAGCGCGATTACCCCACCAATGTCATCTCCTTCGCCATGCAGGAGGGTGAAGGGCAGGGGGTGCAACCCCAGCTGCTTGGAGATGTGGTCATCAGTGCCGAACGGGCTGCCGCCGATGCCGCCGATGCTCAGGTTCCTTTCGAAAGTGAACTCGTTTTTCTGCTGCTGCACGGAATTCTGCACCTGCTCGGCTACGATCATGAACGCGGTAGCGACGCGGATGCCCGCCTGATGGAAGCCAAGGAAACGCAGATCTTTGCGCTGCTGCAAAACGACATTCTCGCTCTGGCTGGCCGACCGACCAGAGCAACTGCGCCTTAAGGAGGGGCCTCTACGTGGATTCCGACCCTGGTGCCGGTTTGTTCCGGCAAATTAAACGAAAATTTTTCCCGCGTCCGCAGGCCAACACCGAAGCCGATCTGCACAACATGATTGATGCCTCTGAACTCGAAGGCATTATCGATGAAGAAGAAGGCGATATGCTCCAGTCGATTCTGGAGCTGGACGACACCCTGGTGCGCGAAATTATGGTGCCGCGAACTTCCATGGTCTGTTGCGATAAATGCGCCCCCCTTGACGAGGTGCTCAAAGCCGTGATCGATTCCGGCCATTCACGCATCCCCATTTATGCTGTCAGCCCCGACAACATTGTCGGCTTGGTCTACGCGAAAGATTTGCTGCGCTTCTGGGGCACCCCCCTCGCAGAAATTCCCCTCAAAAAAGTTCTGCGCCCGCCTTTTTTGGTGCCGGAAACCAAAAATATCAGCGATCTGCTGCAAGACTTTAAACAACGCCGGGTGCATATTGCCATTGTCATCGATGAGTATGGTGGCACTTCGGGGTTGGTGACTATCGAAGATTTGATTGAAGAGATTGTCGGCGATATTCAGGATGAATACGACTTTGAAGTCGACTGGCTCATCGAAGAAGAGGGCGGGGCCGTGCTGGTCGATGGGCGCTTGAATATCGAAGAATTTGAAGAACGTTTTGCCATTCAGGTCGCCCGCGAAAAATTCGATACTGTCGGCGGTTATGTGGTCGAAGTTCTGGGCCGTGTGCCCCCCATTGGGGAACGTTTGCAGTTCAACGGCCTCACTCTGCTGGTGGTCGATGCCGATCCCCGGGCGGTACGCCAGTTGCGCGTTATGCCGGGCGAAACCCCGGCCCCCCCTGCGCCATGAGTTCAGGATTCACCCGGCTTTTCGCCACCCGGCGCGGGTTTGATCTGTGGCCGGCCGCCCTTTCCGGCCTGTTGCTGGCTGGGGCCTTTCCGCCCCTCAGCTGGGGATTTCTGGGGTTTTTCGCCCTGATCCCCCTGTTGCTGGTCGCGGAAAAACGCCCCTTCGCCAGCGGTTTTGTTGCCGGAGTAAGTTTTTTCGCCCCGCTGCTTTACTGGCTGAACATTGTCATGACCACCTACGGCGGCTTGGCGCCGTTTTTTTCGGGGGTCGCCTGGTTGATGCTCTGTGCCTTTCTGGCCCTCTATTTTGGCGCGGCCCTCTGGCTGGGCTTTCTCTTTCAGCGCCGCCTGGGGCTCGCGCTTGTTTTCACCCTGCCCCTGTTGTGGGTTGGCGGGGAATACCTGCGTGGGCATCTCTTCAGCGGCTTTCCCTGGGGTTTGATCGGCTACGCTGCCATCGACATGCCAACCCTGCGTCAGTCTGCCGATCTGCTCGGGGTCTACGGGCTTTCCTGGTTATTTGTGCTGGTCAATTGCGTCGGCTTTCTCCTCATCCGCCACGCGCGCCGTCGGACAACCTGGCTGGCCCTTGGGCTGACCGGGCTGGCGCTGGCCGGCACCTGGTTTTACGGCCTGCATCCGCGCCCGCAAAATTCGTCCCCGGGCAAAAGCCTGCGCGTCGGCCTGATTCAGGGCAATATCGCACAGCAGCAAAAATGGGATCCCGCCTTTCGTCAAACCACTCTCGACACCTACAAACGCCTCAGTCTCGCTGCCGTCAAGCAAGGCGCCGAACTCCTCATCTGGCCCGAAGCAGCCACGCCCTTTTACGTACAGGAACCCGGCCCCGACAGCCGCCAGGTCTTCGATCTGGTCAGGCAGACGGCCAAGCCGCTGCTGCTGGGGGCACCCTCCTATACCCTTGCTGCCGCTGGTGCCTATCGCTACCACAATAGCGCCTATTTGCTCGATGCTACCGGCCAGGTTGCCGGGCGCAGTGACAAAATCCACCTGGTGCCCTTCGGTGAATATGTGCCCCTGGCAAAGCTGCTGTTTTTCATCAACAAGCTGGTGACGGGGGTCGGTGATTACACTCCCGGCCAGGTCAATCCCCTCGCCCTCAATGGCCACCAACTCGGGGTGCTGATTTGTTATGAGGCGATCTTTCCCGAATTGGCCCGTGGCTATGTCAAGGAGGGCAGTGATCTGCTGGTAAATCTCACCAACGACGCCTGGTTCGGACGTTCCTCAGCCCCGCGTCAGTTGCTCGATATGACCCGCATGCGCGCCATAGAAAACCG
>JAACTI010000362.1 GCA_009993495.1 Deltaproteobacteria bacterium
TTCCTTGTCACTCAACTCTGATCCATCGCCTTCAATCAAACCCTTACTCAGGGCCTTTTCCAGAATTCTTTCACGATTGAGCCCGCGGCCATCATCTTTGACCGTGACCCAAACTTCGCCCTCTTCGTGGCGGGCCGACAGGGTGAGAACCCCCTTTTCGTCTTTGCCTGCTGCTAAGCGTTCTTCAGGGGGCTCAAGCCCGTGGTCGAGGCTGTTGCGCAGCAGGTGCACCAGGGGATCGGAAATGATTTCAATCACTGTTTTGTCAATTTCCGTCTCTTCGCCCAACAGAACCAGTTCAACTTTTTTGCCCGATTTGGCGGAAATGTCGTGTACCAGGCGGATCATGCGGCGGAACAAGCCCGAAACCGGAATCATGCGAATGGTCATGGCCAGTTCTTGAAGTTCTCGCACCAGCTTCGACATGTGCTGACCGGCTTTATTGAAATTTTCGAGTTCCAGTCCTTTGAGGTCGGGGTTGTGAATCAGCATATTTTCGGCAATGACCAGTTCGCCAATGAGGTTGATCAGGGTGTCAAGTTTGGACAGATCGACCCGGATATCCTGGCGCTGCGCCGTGGCGGTGCGTGCCACCGGTTTTGCCGCGGGCGGGGGCTGCGTTTTTTTGCTGGCCTGTTGTTTCAGCAGGGCCGCGTTGACCTGGGCCGGAGTTGCCGCACCCTGCTCAATAAGAATTTCGCCCATGGGCTTTTTCTGGGTTGCAACCGCCGCGGTAATTTGGTCTTCTCGCACCCCTTCGGCGATGAGAATTTCGCCCAGCATGGGGGGCAGCAGTTTTTGCAGCTCATTCAGGCTGGAGGCGAGATCGGGGATCAAGCCAGGCCGTTCCTGGGCAATATCGTTAACGGCATTCTGCAACAGATCGAGGGCAGACAGCAGGCTGTCGGCCGGGTTGTCGACATTCAGGGGGCTGCCGGATTTGCAACGATCGAGAATCGTTTCCATCTGATGGGCGAGTTTTTCCATATCGACAAAACCGAAGAAGCCGCAATTGCCCTTGAAGCTGTGAATGCTGCGGAACAGGTCGGCAATGGATTCTGTGTCTTCGCCTTTTTCACCCCAGGCGAGGAGGCGCTGCTCGGCACTTTGGAGCAATTCAAGGCCTTCGGTAACAAAACTCTGGCGCATTTCTTCGTTAATTTCGAGTTGCGGCAGGCCAGCGTCGGCATCGGGGTCGGGTTCCACCGTCGGGTCAAAGGCCGGTGGTTCGGCAGTGGTTTCAGCTCCGCCCGCTTTCGCCAGCTCAATGGCCTGATGCAGTTTTTCGGCGATGACATCCGCCGGGCCGACCATGTCTTCATCGGTATAGTTGTTCTCGATCATTTCGAGGGCTTCTTTAGCGAAATCACAGGCACCACAGAGCAGATTGACATGCTCGGATACCAAAATGATGTCCCCGTTACGAATGAGATCAAGCAGGTTTTCCGCGGCGTGGGCCACGCGCGTCATGTGATCGAATTCGAGAAAACCGGCGCTGCCCTTCATCGAGTGAAACAGCCGGAAGATGGCGTTCATGATTTCCGGGTCGCTATCCTGGCCCAGTTGAATAATCTGTGGCTCCAGTTGTTCGATCATGTCACGACTTTCGGTGACAAATTCCTGGATGATTTCCAGCTGGTCGTTATCAATGTCCATAGCCATAATTATTACCGTCCACGTGGTGTTATGCGGGAATCACCCCCCGGCAAAGTATTTTCTCAAAAATGAGTATGAATTATAGCGGGGCTTAAAATTGATTCAAGTTAATTTAACAAAAAATTAATAACTATTTTTTTTGAACCTCATTTCAGTTGTTTGGTGCGAATTGCCGCGCCGTAGCCGGCACAAGGATGTTTCCAGCCGTTATGTCTTGCCCGATTTGTTGCAGGCCATGCTGATAGCCTTCTGTGCCGCGGCGATCTGGGCAACCTTGCCCTGCTCTTCAATTGCATGCGCAGCTTCGTCCCCGATGGTTTTGATCCCCAGATAGCCAATGCCTGCC